>CAZLNA010000044.1:0-10244 GCA_964560485.1 uncultured Desulfobacula sp.
CTTCTGACAGGCCATAGATATCCACTGCTTTGAGATTCAGTTTACGTTCCACCTCTTCTCTCATGTTTTCACTCCAGGGTTCTGCACCGAATATTCCCACCCGCAGGGAAAGACTGGAGGGATCAACCCCTACCGTGTCCATGGCTTCAGCCAGATTCAGGGCGTACGACGGGGTAGAAAGCAATACTGTGGAACCAAAGTCCTTCATAATGGTAATCTGGCGCTTTGTATTACCGCCGGAAACCGGGATCACTGTGGCACCCAGCCGTTCCGCACCGTAATGTGCACCAAGCCCGCCCGTGAACAGGCCGTATCCGTAAGCATTATGTACCATATCCCCTGGATGGGCGCCGGCGCAGGTCAGGGCCCGGGCCATAACAGATGCCCAGAGCTCAATATCTTTTTGCGTGTATCCCACCACTGTGGGTTTGCCTGTTGTTCCGGAAGATGCATGCACCCGGACCACTTCTTCAAGCGGTACAGTGAAAAGGCCGAACGGGTAATTATCCCGAAGGTCGTCTTTAACGGTAAAGGGAAGTTTCTGCAGATCCGCCAGGGTGTTGATATCATCCGGTGTGACGCCGGACGCTTCCATTTTATCACGATAGGGTTTAACCGTTTTGTAAACCCGCACCACAAGATTTTTCAACCGTTTCAGCTGGATTGATTCCAGTCCCACCCTGGGCAGTGTTTCAACTTCCTCTTCCCAATATAGTGTTGGCATCTCGCCTCCTTATTATACCTTCAAGCCTTGCTCTTTTCATCATTTTACAGGGGTCGGGCTTGTTTCTATACACCAGTATCTGCAGGCTGACAGCATGTTTTCAGCCGCATGAACCGGATAATTCGCCAAATAGTGTTGTAGAAAGGAAGCCGGGGTTTGTCAAGAGAAGGTTTAAAAAAGTAAGGCCCCTGAAAAAAAGGGATACCCTGTTTTTACAAATCTGCGAATCAAACAAAATACATCCCTGTAATTTTCAAGCGGCCTGTCCATTTTAAAATATTTGAATTAACCGCAAATCAAATTGCTGCAGATAACAGCACACCCGCCTGCCGGCTGAGACCATACCGCTTTGGCAGTCCCTCATCACCGGCCCGGTTTTTCATCAAGGATCTCACGGACAAGATGGCACATTTTTCGGGCATCAATGGGTTTTTGGATGTAGCGGGTGATTCCCATCCGGGTGGCCTGTTCTTCATCAAAATTTTCGCTGAACCCGGTACAGAGGATAATGGGGATCTGTTGTTGAATCTCAAGAATCTTTTTGGCTAACACCCGGCCGTCCATTTTGGGCATGGCCATGTCGGTTATCACCAGATCATACTGATCCGGGGCCTGCTCAAAGGCCCTCAGTGCGGTCTCTCCGTTCTCATGGACTGATACGGTATAGCCGCACTTTTGCAGAAAGCTCTGGTTAAACAGCCGGATGCTTTCTTCATCATCCACAAACAATATCGACTCGTTCCCTGTTGGGAGCTGTTCCGGTTTTTTCTCCTCCCTGCTCTCTGCCTGCGGTTTTTCCGCAACCGGGAAAAGGGCCTTGAAGCAGGTGCCTTTTCCCACTTCGCTGCTGACATCGATCAACCCGTTGTGCTCTTCCACAATGGCATGGACCAGTGCAAGTCCCAGGCCTGTACCTTTCTCTCTGGCTTTTGTTGTAAAATAGGGTTCAAATATCTTGGAAAGAATGATCTTATCCATGCCATGTCCGGTATCGCAGATTTCAAGCTCAAGATACGGCTGACCGTCATATACTTCACTGAGTTTCACGGTTAATTGCCCGCCGGTATCAATCATGGCATGGTAGGCATTGGTGCAAAGATTCATGATCATCTGGTGAATCCGGATGGTATCTGCGATGATACCGCCGTCCGTGTGAATCTCCTCTATAATTTCTATGCTCGTTGGAATGGTGGACCGGATCAGCTTGACCACCTCCCTGACCACCACAGAAAGCTTGAGATACTGTTTTGAATAATCCTGCCTACGGCTGAAGGTGAGGATCTGCTGGACCAGTTCTGCTGCCCGGGACGCTCCCTTGATCACTTTTTCGATATCATCTGAGGCTTTTTCAGGTTCATCAATATGGTTGATGGCCAGCTGTGAAAAGCCGAAAATGCCTGACAGGATATTGTTGAAATCGTGGGCAATCCCGCCTGCCAGCGTTCCAATGGCCTCCATTTTCTGGACCTGTACCAGCTGGGCGCTCAGTTTTTCTTTTTCCCTTTCTGCGGCCAGCCGGTCTGAAATATCAAGCACAGATGCGATAATATACTTGATGGAATGATCATCATTGCGCAGGCAGGAAAGGCTGATATGAATATAGACGGTCCGCCCGTCTTTATGGGAGAGTCTTGAATCATATTCATAACTGTCTATTTCATTTGACAGAAAGCGACCCAGAATCTGCTGCTGCGCTTTTCGCTCCCCAGGGTGAACCAGATCGACCCATAGAAAGTCATATATTTCATCTTGGCCGTATCCAAGGATACGGCAAAATTTTTCATTGACCGTGACCCAGTTTCTTTCATCCGGGTAAATAATGGCGATCCCGATATTGCCGAATTCAAACTGAGAGCGAAACAACGCCTCGCTTTCCTTGAGCTGGTCAATCAGGCTGCGCACTTCAGCCTGCTCTTTTTCAAGGCTGTCAATCATAGTATTAAACGACACCATCAACCGGCCGAATTCATTTGGTTCAATATTTTCTATTTTATACAGTTTCCCGTCAGCCACTCCGTCTGTGGAGGCAATGAGCTGGTTCAGGGGTTTCCGGATAAAGAGATGAAACACCCCGAGCAGCGTGATGAAAACCGCAACAAACACCCCACCGGCACTCAGGTACGTCACCCGGTAGGCCATGCGGATCGGTGCCTGGAAATCATCCTCAAAAACAAAACTGACCACATGCCATTCCCAGAACGGAAAATACTGAAGATGCGCCCGTACCCGCCTGGCGTCAACCACCATGGCAAACTGTGTATCATTTTTTGCGGATCTGACTGGAGCGGTGTCCAGATCCGGAACCGTTCTTTTCAGTGAGCTTGCTTTGACCTGCTTGCCCTCTTTGAGGACCAGGATGTGTATCCTGGGGAACTGGCCACTGACCGCTTTAATTTTGTCGAGCGCTTCCTGCTTCATCACCTCATTCATTTCAGGATCGCGTTCAAGCCTTAAGTCAAGCAGGTAATTAAACCCTTCATCACAGATCTGCAGCCCCATGATGGAAGACACCCTCAGGTTGGCATCAAACTGCTGGATCAGAAAACGTTTTATCGGCGATGACATGAAATAAACAAACAAGGTGGAGCAAAGCAGTCCGACCACTACAATGGGAAGAATCAGCCGGAACAGTATGCGGTTAAACATCGGGATGCGTTTTTCAGGAGGCATGATAAGTATCAGTCTGTAAAATACGGCGGGGCCGTTCTCATTTTCGGCGGCCAGACAATCTGTTTTTTTCCCTTCTGCCACTGGATAATAAAGGAATTGTGACCCACCTGCCTGCCTGTGCCGTCCACTTTAAACCGCCCCAGGACCGTGACGGTATCTAATGCGGCAATTACATTTCGCAGAATCTCATTGTCAGTGGTACCGGTCTGTCTCATGGCCCTTTCCATCAGCTGACAGGCAGAATAGGCAGAGGCTGCGTGAAAGGACGGCAGATGGCCGGCAAAGGCTTTAAATCCCTCAACAAACTGCTTTGTCCCCGGGAAATGAATCCGTTCGACCGGCTCCCACTGGGACGGTCCCATGATGCGTTCGGCCATCTCTCCGACTTTTTTATCAAAATCCGGGTGGGCCGGTACAATGGGCATGGCCAGGACAGGGGGGCGGTAATTCATCTGTTTGAGAAGGTCAATCAGTCTGTAGGCATCTGGCGGATAGGCTGACAGGATCAGACCGTCACTTCCCACTTCTTTCACTTCAGCCAGAAGTCCGGGCAGATCCCTCTCTCCATTCTGGTATCCTTTGACCAGGACAAGATCGAGTTTGAAAAGGGCAGCCCATTCTTTGATGCCTTTAAAAATATCCAGGTTGAACACAGAGGTGTCATCATACAGGACAGACAGGGTCTTGTACCCTTTCCGGGTCATGATATCGAGCACACCAATGAACTGCCGGGTTGCCGGCGCATAGAGCTGAAACAGGTATTGATGCCCTCTTTCCCAGGGTGCGTCTGCTGCCGCGGCAATAGCCAGCATCAATTTCTTGTGCTTTTCAGTGATCTGTGATGCAACCAGGGTGAGCGGGGTGCTGTAAGGAGAAAGCACCAGATCGACCCGGTCTTCTGTTATCAGCTTTTGATAATATTGTTTTACCTGTTCAGGATCGCTTTTATCGTCGTAAAGGCGAAGGGATACCTTTCTTCCGAGCAGTCCGCCCTTCTGGTTGACCTGGTCAACCCAGTACCGGATGCCTTTCTGGATCATCAGGGACGGTTCCCGGTACTTGCCTTCCATTGAGACCGTCCCGCCGATGAGGATGGGATCCATTGACGGCTGGGCCGTAAGTCCGACAGGGAACAGCATCGAAAAGCAAAAAACAATCATCAACCTGACATGAAACTGCATTGCGGCTTAACCTTCGCCCCCTGCGCATACGTGCAGGAATCCGTGATCTGGTAGTGGTTGGGCATTCATCATCGTTCTCAAGTGTATTAAAATTATTCATCCATGACAAGCGAATTAAAAGCAGATTCGTAATTATATCATGCTGATAATAGCGGATCAGAAGAAAAAAACCTGTCATTCAACAGCCAGGGCCTTGAAAAATCACCCCTGGATCAACGCACAAGGCAGGAGACAAAATGTTTGAACAATACCTTGTCAAACCTGCCCTGCTGCACCTCTGCTTTGATCACTGAAAGGGAGTCATATGCTGTTTTATGTTCCCGAAAACCGGTATTCCGGAATGTCAGGGGCTCAAAACAGTCGATAATACTGATCAGCTGGCTGTCTGGCGTGATCCGGCGGGTGCCGTTGGGATATCCTGATCCGTCGATTCTTTCATGATGCTCCAGCGCCACCTCAGCCACAGAGACATCAAGATGGGTATCAATTATGATCAGGTCATGCCCTTTGGTGGTATGCTCCTGGTAGGCTTGAAACTGTTTATCTGTCAGTTTTTTATTTTTATTCAGAAGGGACGGGTCAATTTTACCGGCACCGATGTCATGCAGCAGGGCACAGAAAAAAAGCTGCTGGATCTTATCCTGTTCAAGCTGATGGAAAAAACAATATTGCAGTGTCAGTGCGGCAACATTGACCGTATGTTCCACCAGCCAGTCCGAATGTCCCTGAACCTGACCCAGCATTTTCAATGACGCAATGTCTTTGCCAAATTCCTTGATAAGGATGCCCAGCGTATCCGGCATGCTGTCAAGCATGGTTGTCTGTTCAGGAGCAATGGCCTCTTCAACAATTCTGCAAAGGGCCTGCTTTATCTCAGGCAGCCCCTTGTCGGCAATGCACCTGACCAGGTCGTAATTCAATGCATCCGCCAGTTCTTTCAAAGCGGCATCTTTGTCTTGTGCAGAAATATACAGGTCCGGATATTCGTTTTCCAAAAGGCGCTCATTCTGCATCTCTTCACCAGCCTCTTTGTACAGAACAAATGAATTGTCTTCATTTTTAATATAGAACGGCGGCGATTTCAGCAGGTGAACCTGCGTTTTTTTCAGAAGAGTGTAATCCGGATCTGTCATGATGATTGCCGATGTCAGACGTGTTATCTCAAGATGGCTGATTGATTATTAATGATGCCAGGTACTGTATCAGCATTCATTCATCTTGTAAAGTTCTGCCAGCGTTATCCGCCGGATTGATTTAGAGCTTGTCTAAAGAAAGGGGATAACAAATAGAAACGGAAAAAGGCAAAGGGACACAGTAAAACGATTACCGGTTGAGCAGGCGGTTCACCGCATCAATATACTCTTTGTTCTGGCACGGTTTGGAGATATGGTCCACAAACGGATCTTCCTCTTTTAATTTTTTGATGGACTCAATGAACTCAAGATTACCTGAAACAAATAAAATCAGGACATTCCTGTCCGTGCTGCGGATATGTTCATATACATCCATCCCGTTTATCTGGCCCGGCAGCTGGTAATCAAGGCTGATCAGATCATATTGGTTCCGCTCAAACAGATCAATGGCTGCAGCACCCGAAAGCGCGGCATCCACCGTATGGTCACAGGGGCTCGATGTCAGGATTCTGTACTGAATTTGTGAAATTGCCACTTCATCTTCCACCAGAAGGATCATTTTATTGCGTTTTACTGTTTCTTCCCGGATGGCATCCACTTCTTCAGAGGAGAGTTCTTTTTTGATCATGGGCAGCCGGATCAGAATTTTCGTGCCTCCCCCCACGCTTGATTCAATCCGGATCGATCCTTTATGAAGATCAATATATTTTTTGACATTGGCCAGCCCGTATCCGGTCCCCTTGACTTCACTGTCATAGGAATCCGTCAGGTCATTGCTGCCTTTCAAGGAAAAGGTCGGATCAAAAATATCATCAAGATGCTTTTCAGGAATGCCGCAGCCGTTATCCTCAATTTCAAGACAGAGGTCATTTTCGCACAGATAGTACTTGATAACAATTTTAGGATCATCAATTTTGCTGACCGCATGGATGGAGTTCTGGATCATATTCATGAACGCATGTTCCAGCATGCCGGGATCACCCAGAAATTCAGGAATATTCGGCCCGCTCTCCTGGACCACTGAGATCGTGTCCAGATCTTTTTTCATCAGATCAAGGATGAGCGAAATTTTTTCGCTGATCTTAAAATACGTCTGCCTCGGCTCAGTATCCTTGGCAAATGCCACAAGATTCTTGGTCAGGTTCCTGCCGCGCAGGGTCTGGTCTTTTATGATCGTTAGGGTGTTTTTCAGCTCCGGATCCTGGCAGTCGATCAAAGCCAGGTCTGCCCGGCCCATGATCACCCCCAAAATATTGTTGAAATCATGGGCCAGTGCACCTGAGATCTTCCCCACAAAGGCATAGCTTTCATGTTCGGCTGCCATTCGCTGGGCTTTTAGTTTTTCTTCTTCAGCCTCTTTGCTGTCTGTAATATCCCGGCCTACGCCGATGATTTCGGTGACATGGCCGTCCTCATCCAGGATGGCTGTATCGAGCCACCCCAGCCATTTCCAGCCGTCCCGGGTCAGGGCACGCTGCTCCATGTATGCCGTATACGGCGGGCTGAAAAGCGTTTCCATTGCTTCTTTTGTGACATCCCGGTCTTCTTCATGAACCAGGGGCATGAACTGGTTGCCGATCAACTGGGCTTCAGTTTTCCCGAACATCCGGCAGTACGACGGGCTGACAAATACGAACCGCCCCTCCAGATCGACCTTGACCACAAGGTCGGTCTGGTTCTCAACCAGAATCCGGTATTGATTTTCTTTTTCCCTTAATGCCTGTTCAGCATGCACCCGTTCAGTCACATCCCGGTCGAGACCCTGGAAGCCGATCACATTGCCGGATGTGTCAAACACGGGTAAGGCAGAACTTTCAAAAAACCGCTTCTCGCCGTTTTTAGCCTGCCACTGGATGGTTACATTCTGCCATCCCTGTTTATCTGACACACATACCTTGAGCTGATCTTTCCAGTGCAGGGCATCTTCCGGATCCATCATGTGGAAAGAGGACAACCCGATCAATTCGTCTGCATCATATCCAAGAATATGTTTCACCGAATTGTTCACATACGTTAAAACACCATCATTATCAATTGACCAGACAATATCCTGTGTGGATTCCACCAGGTTCCGGTATTTTGTTTCACTTTCCTCTAACGACAGCGTGTACCTGATCCGCTGTCGTACAAAAGAAATGATGATCGGCAGGCCCAGCACCAGAAAGGTAAAAATTATGGCCAGGGATCTGAACATATTTTTTTGAAGCTGGCCGTTTACAAAGCTGATATCGTAATCTGCACAGGCAAGGTAGACCCTTCCCCCGGGCGATCTTTCAGGAACCATCACGGTCCGGACCGTACCCCACTGGTCTGTTACATTTTTATATGAAGGTCCGTCCACATCAAACGCCTGAAAAAAGACCTTGTCTGCCTCGTCATAGGCGACAAAATAAAAAGTGCCTCTTTCGGTTTGAGGCCTGGCCTCTGTGTCTGACGCTACAAAAAAGAGCCTCTCCTGCTCCTTGATAATGGTATAGGCATATTTTAAATCCGTATCCCTGACCAGTCGGGTCAGTTTAGCTGAAACAGACAGGTCTTCTGCCAGAGAAATCGCATCTTTATCAGTTGCCCTGTCATGATAATCTTCAGGCAGGGTATGCTTGAGTGTCATAGCAAGGCTGTAGAGTTCCTTGTCAATGCCCGTCATGATTCTTTGTTTGGCACTGTCATAATCCCAGTAGGCAAACCCGGCCAGAGCCGCCAGATAAAAGAGGACCGCTAGAGGGAAACTGATTTTGTCAATGAATGCAGGTTTCATATCTCTTTATTTTCATCAACGGCCGGATTGTACGGGCCGGCCTTTTCGTTTCAGCTTGGTTTGGATTTTCACGGTATCATAACAGACTTTCTGCTCTTTAAAAAGATTTTACATTACCCATTTTTAACTGCATGCCGATCCCTGGCACTATTGACGTCAACCCGGCAGATCATGAAAAACAATTTCAGCTTTTCGGGTGGTAATGCCGCTTCAGCCAGGATCCGAGACCGTCCAGGCCGGGAAACAGTACCCGCTCTGTAATATTGCACTGGTCGAGCTTGTCCCGGCACTCCCATTTCATTCCAGCAGGGATAATGATTCGCCGGTAGAGATCCGGATTTTCGTCGAGCCATGTGTCTATGGCTTTCCTGGGGTTGGGCATGACTGAAAAAAGCGCGAACTGGTTGACAATACGATCGTTCATGGACGGCGGTTCAAAAAACAGGAGAAATTCCTGGTTCTGTCCCAGTGCGTCAAATTCTGTCAGGGTTTCCACAAACTGGTGAAAGGATTCGTCTCCGAACGCGGCAGAATCGCGCTGGCGGAGGTTGGCCAGAAGCTCTACAGTGAAGGCCTGTGCACCCTCGGTCCTGAGCATGTCTCTCAACGTTGACGGCAGCCGGTCATGGGCTTTTTCAAAGTCAACCACCCAGATCACGCCGTCAATGGGATACCGGTCAAGGTTGGCCGTTGCAAAATGAAGCGCCACATAAGGCGAATAGGTCCAGTCCAGAAGCCTTGTAGGCAGCCCATGATGCTGGGCCATGGCCAGAAGGTGCCAGAAAGACCCCTGCTCGTCTGCATCTAGCCTGGCATATTTTCTGAAATTTCGCAGCAGGTGCTTTTCAAGCTGCCAGTACTGTCCCTGAAGCCGCATCAAAGAGGTTTCAAGACGATATTTTTTGTCTGACAGTCCCCTGA
Organism: uncultured Desulfobacula sp.; assembly: GCA_964560485.1. Lineage (GTDB taxonomy): Bacteria > Desulfobacterota > Desulfobacteria > Desulfobacterales > Desulfobacteraceae > Desulfobacula. Next base: position 9,388 of record CAZLNA010000044.1, read on the forward strand.
ATACAAAGGGGGAGCGGTATCGGCAGATCACATCATTCCAGGAATCTTTGAACAGCTCTTCCTGAAGATGACACCAGGATTCGATTACGATTTCCGGCATAACCAATGGTTCCCCTTTCAAGGTGTGGGTTGCGTTCTTTCACAAGATCATATCTCAAGATTGTTAAGAACAGATTAAACCTTTGGCCTGTCCGCCAAGAAACCGTATTCACTGCCGTCTGAACCGGTCAGCCCATGCCCTTTTCAGCGGGCACGCGATCGTCATCCATGGTATTGAGCACAAACAAAAGGCTCAAATTACAAAAGCCCCTGGAACATGGATGCTCCAGAGGCTTTCATTGCTTTCTGATAAAACGGCTGAACTACACCTTTGTTACATTTTTGGCAGCAGGCCCTTTCTGGCCTTCTTCAATATCAAATGTAACCCGATCCCCTTCGTTCAGGGATTTAAATCCTGTTGCATTAATGCCTGAGTGATGGACAAATACATCTTTGCCGCCATCTTCTTGTTCAATAAAACCAAAGCCTTTTGTGTCGTTAAACCATTTTACAGTACCATTTGCCATGTCGGCGTTCTCCTAAAAAAAAAATAATAAATAATCGCTTCTCTTGTTGCGGGCAATCACGGAAGGACACTTCGGATATACACCTTAAGAAGGAAACATCAGCACTTCATATGTGCATTGAAAGGTATCATACAGAAATAAATCACAATGTCAAGTAAATAAACGAGTAATGTCAGGATTGCGTTCCTGAGCGATTTCAGGCTTTTTTTCTAGCACACCTGCTGCCGAAAAGATATTGACTATCTCACTTAAAATAAACGCGGATCGAATTCTATACGGCTGCTATCCTTC
>CAZLNA010000045.1:0-10241 GCA_964560485.1 uncultured Desulfobacula sp.
GTTGATACCTTTGTCCAGGACACTGACACAGGTATATCCCTGTTCTGCATATTGTGCAGCAAGACCTGCTGCAGAAGAATCTCCGGCTCATCCTCAGTAAAAGATAATCTGTGTGGACAGGTCAAGATCCGGCTTCATCTTTGTAAACTCGCTCATTGGGATAGCCCCGTCAAGATGTGCACCCGAGTGAAATTTCTGGTCGTCATAAATACAGACCAGAAGGGCCTGGCCTGAATCCACTGCTTTTTTCGCATCTGCTGCGCTGATTCTTTCAAAGCCTGCCATCATCTGCCTCCTTTATCCGGTTCTGATGTTCGGTTCCTTATGTCCGGTTCTATTGAGAATCCAAAATCCTGTAAAAGATATCAGGATCTTTGTATTCCGCTCTTTTCTTCACATAGCTGCCGCTGATGGTGGCCAGCAGCCGGTCCATCTGGGCTTTGTTGTCATAGGTTTTTTTGACAGCCGCGGGTGACCCGGTCACCAGAGAATACGGCGGGATCACCGTATTCTCAAGGACAACCGCACCAGCGGCAATGATGGAGCCGGTTTCAATTCTGGCATGATTCATGACCACTGCCCCCATTCCGATCAGGCAGTTGTCTTCAATGGTGCATCCGTGGATCACGCACCCGTGCCCGACGGTTACACCGTTACCGATGGTCAGCGGTGCGCCGCTGTCGATATGGCAGACACTCAGGTCCTGGATATTGGTATCCTTACCGATCTGAATCCGGTCGAGATCACCGCGGACCACAGACTGGAACCAGATTGAGGAGCGCTCGCCGATGGAGACCTGCCCAATGACCTGTGCGGACGGTGCGATATAAGCGGTTTTATCGATTTCAGGCGTTTTGTTCTTAAATGCATATAGCGCCATGAGAGATTGTCCTTTTTTTCCTTCCGGTTCAACAGATACAAGTTGCAAGAGTTGACAATATGATGGTGCCGGACACAGGGGACCGTTTCTATGAATTATCAAAAAAGACCGATGACCTCAATTTAAAAATCGTGTATCCTTACGATTCCTGGTTCAGATCAGGTGCAAACCTCATATCGAGAAAGGATAAGGGCTGTCATGGGAAGTACCCGCGACCTGGCAAAACGTCTCAAGGAACTGGAAGAAAAAATCAGCGTCTGCGTCCGATGCGGCATGTGCCAGTCGGTCTGCCCGCTCTTTGACCAGACCGGCAAAGAGGCAGACGTGGCCCGTGGAAAAATTGCCCTGCTCAACGGCCTGATGGAAAACCTGTTCAAGGATCCGGCCGGTGTGCGCCAGCGGCTGAACCGCTGCCTCTTATGCGGCACCTGTGCAGATTACTGCCCGTCCAATGTCAATGCCCTTGAAATATTTATCACGGCAAGGGGGATACTTTCAGATTTTCAGGCCCTTTCCAGAGCAAAAAAAATCCTGCTCAAAAACATGCTGGCCAACCCCCGGCTTTTCAACAGACTGACGCAGTGGGCGGCAAAATTCCAGCACCTCATGGTCAAAAGCCGGGAAAACCCGCAAGGCACCTCATGCGCCCGGATCATGTCGCCCCTGCTCAAGGACCGGCATATCATTCCCTTGTCTGACAAGCCGTTTCACGCCACTGCAGAAGAGATCCGGCCGGATCAACCCCCTTCGGGCATCAAAGTCCTTTTTTTCACGGGCTGCCTCATTGACAAGCTCATGCCCCATATTGCCCATGACCTGGTCAAGGTACTCTCACATCACAAGATCGACGTAATCATCCCTGAAAACCAGGGTTGCTGCGGCATTCCCGCACTGGCTGCCGGAGACAGGCAGACCTTTGACCGCCTGGTGGCCCATCACCTGGCACTGTTTGAACTGACCCGCTATGATTACCTGGTAACGGCCTGTGCCACCTGCACGGCCACCATACGCAAGCTGTGGCCGGCCCTTTACCGCCATGAAAACGTTACAATGAAAACAGCTGTAAACGATCTTGCCGGAAAAACAATGGACATCAACCAGTTCCTTGTGGAGGCAGCCGGCCTGGAAAGCGGCGGACCGTTAAAGGGCCTTGACCCTGTCACCTATCATGATCCCTGCCATCTGAAAAAATCCTTGAATGTGACATCAGCGCCCAGGCAGGTCATTGCAGCTGCCGGATATCCGCTCATGGAAATGAAGGATGCAGACAAGTGCTGCGGCATGGGCGGCAGCTTCAACCTCTCCCACTATGACCTGTCCAGCCGGATCGGTGCCATCAAGGCGGAAAATATCCTGAACACCGGATGTTCCACCATTGCCACGGGCTGCCCGGCCTGTATCGTCCAGATCAGTGACATGCTGTCAAAAGCAGGCTCAGATATCCGGGTAACGCACCCGATAGCGCTGTATGCACGCTCTATTGAACAGAATCAGGCGGACTGATGGATACGTTCCCCGTCCTTAAGCTGAATCGTCCGCGACGCATACGCCTTCATATCCGGGTTATGGGTCACCACGATCAGGGTATGACCGTCACGGTTCAAGGCTTGTAAAAGCGCCATGATCTCATCTGCGGTTGAAGAATCCAGGTTGCCGGTGGGTTCGTCTGCCAGGATAATGGGCGGGTTGTTCACAATCGCCCTTGCCACGGCCACCCGCTCCTGTTCTCCGCCGGAAAGCTGGTCCGGCAGACGGTGGGCCTTGTCTGCCAGCCCGACTCTTTCGATCACATCCCCGGCCATCCGGTGCTTGACCTTTTTTTTAAGCCCGGTGATGGCCATGGGCAGTTTGACATTCTCCAGCACGGTAAGATAGGGGATCAACTGGAACGACTGGAAGATAAAACCGATGTATTCGCTCCTGAAATCCGCCCGCTGCTCAGGGGTCAGGGCGTAAAGATCCAGTGAATCCACATGCACCGCTCCGCTGGTGGGCTGGTTCAATCCTCCCAGAACCGAAAGCAGTGTGCTTTTGCCTGAGCCGGACTGGCCCATGATGGTCACAAATTCGCCATCATCAATGAACAGGTCCAGATCCCTTACCGCATCCACGGACACGCTGCCGCTGTGATAGGTTTTCTTCAGATGCTCAATCTCGATGAGATGTTTTGTTTCTCTTGTCTGCTGCATGCTCTATTGTCCTTTCCCGTTAAGCCCTGTCTTTGAAACTCCTGTGACACTTTTGATCTAAAGGGCGCGCAGTGCCTGGCTCGGGTCCATATTGCTTGCCTTGAACGCGGGGTAAAGGCTGGCCAGAAGGCTTAAGGCCACTGACATGAGAACCGATATCGCGCCCAGGCGGAAATCGATTCCGGCAAACACGCCATCGGTCAGCACCACCGGCACCAGGGACCAGGCTGCCAGATTGCCCAGGCTGAACCCGATGATCCCCCCGAGAATTCCAAGAACCAGGGCCTCTAACAGGATAATCTGCATCACGTGGCCGCGCCTGAAACCGATGGCCCTGAAAATACCGATCTCCCGGGTCCGTTCGTTCACCGATCCCATCATGGTCACCAGGACCAGCAACGCACCCACAAGGATCACAATCACGGATACCCCCAGGCTGAAAGACTGGAACATTTCAATGGACTGCATTTTGGACATCACGGCCTGTTTCATGGCCGTCACCTTGGCATTGGGAAATTTTTCAGCAATCTGAAGGGTCATTTCAGAAATGGGACACCCCCCGCAAAAAGCGGAAATCTCCACCAGGGAAAGCTTTCCTTTTTTTCCCAGAAGTTGCTGGGCCGCTGCAAGATCTGCTATCACTGCATCGTCTTCAGCCCCGCCGGTGGGCTTTAACACCGTTGCCACCTGAAAGGGCTTTCCAGACAAAGGGATGGTCTCTCCGGGCTTGAATCCGAGCAGGGCTGCAGCCCTTGCACCGAGAATCACCTGGCCGTCCTGCTGTGGAAAGCTGCCGGATGTTTTCTGCCACCAGGTTTTCAGGGCCAGTTCCTGCTCGAACAACACCCCCATCAAAAGGACGGTTTTATCTTTCACCCGGACCGGCCCAAGGACTTTGGGAGCGATCACTGAAAGATTTTTATTGTTTTTAATGGTATGGATTTTATCGAGCTGCTGCTGATCGATCTCTTCAACCCGGTAATTGACCCCGCCCACGTTCACACCGCCGTAGTTAAGAGAAAGGGTATCGCTTTTGGGGACAATGATAATATTGGCGCCGAACTGGTTCAGCCGGGCCTCGATATCCCGGGTCATGCTCTGCGTGATGGAGAGCAGGGTGACCACGGTGCATATCCCGATTACCAGGCCGAGAACCAGGAAAAACATTTTGGCTTTGCGGCGGCTGATATTGCCCAGGGAGATATTATGAAGTTTCAATGGTCTTTCTCCTCGTCAAGGGTGGCCTTATGCTGCAGGTGGCGGACATGGTTGAGCAGGGTCACTGAAAGGCTGTGACGCTCGATTTCGGCCAAAATGGCATCGGCATTCAATTTGCGTCGGTCATAGGTCACCACCAGCCGGGTGGTATGTTCCGCCGCTTCAAAAGCCGTTACCCCATCCATGGATGCGATGCTGTCCAGCGCCTCCTGGGGCCATGCTGATGCTGACTCGAGTTTAAAAATAGCATCATCGAGGTTTCTGCGGACCATGGTGGAAACCGCCTGTGGGACCGTCACAGCACTGAGCCCGGCAATTATCACCAGGGCCGCTATTAAGGAGAGCGTACCAAAACTGATACCCCGCTGTTTAACGCCCAGGACCTTTTCACGTTTTTCCCGGTACTTTTCCGGATCGTAAGTCATAATTCTCCTGTTTAATCTGTAAAACAGCTTCAGGCTGTTGTTATTTAAACTGGCAGTACCATGAGTTGGCATTGATGTCGGCCATGGAGATCACCAGAAAATCCCCCTCAACTTTCCTTTCCAGGGGAGCGGGGTTGCACCCGCCCTTGACCTCATTGATCCGGTCTGTGGCAAACCTGCGGCCGCAGTTGGTGCAGATCATGACATCGTTTTCCTGGACATATCCTTTGCCGGATCTATAACAGACATCACAGGCATCAACCGCCGCCCGGATAATGCCGTCCCGGCTTTTGATCACAAAAAACTCCACCATGATGCCGTCTTTGGCTTTTGCCCTGAAATAGTGGGCCTTGCCATCACTGACATCCTTGACCGGGATAAACAAGCTGTTGTCCCTTGGTGTCAGGGTTTTAAACTTGCTCCCGAAAAAAGCCGGACTGCTGGATGCTGCGACAAGAACCACCAGCCCTGCACTGAATATCCATTTGAGTATTTGTTTCATAACCGTTTTCTCCTTAACGCTCTACGAATCGATTCAATAGGATCTTTCCGGGTCTGGTTTTCCTTGTGGCAGCGCACAGCAGCCTCCCTGACCTTTGGGAAGCAGTTGCGGGTTCGGGCTGACACCTGCCTTACGGCTGCAGCATCCGCCGCCGGCAAAACCGCTGCCCCGGACAGCCTCGAGATAGGCAAAAGACTCTTTTTCGCGGATGGTATCCACGCCTTTTATTTCTCCGGGATATCCGACTTCAGCCAGTTTTTTGGAAATGGCGTCCCGGGTCAGGGGTTCGGTATAATCAACAGCAATGAGTTTTCTGAAAAGATTGGCACCCATGCCGGAAAACCCTTCAAGGGATTCAAGCCCCTGGCTGATGGTTGAAAAACAACCGCCGCATGAAAGCGTGTTAATTTTAATCACCGCCCGCTTCAATTCTTTTTGCTCACCTTTTTCCGCCATGCCGGATCCGGCAAAAAGCGCCATGCCTGAAGCTGCAATGACAATCACCAAAAGTTTGATACGATTCACAACATCCTCCTGATTAACAATTGCTGTAATGGTTCAACACACGATACAGGTGCTAATGAACTACAAAAGGTGTGCCACAGATGGCCATTTCAAACAAATAGCGGATAACCATTTAATTTCAAAGGAAATATAAGCTTGAGGAGTTTTGCTCAGATGGCAATCGGATCAATGGTTTTAAAGAGTATTCTTCAATCCGGTGTTGAATATTCTACAGGTCCTTGAGGTTATACTTTTCCATGCGGTACAAAAGGACGTGCCGGGGGATCTTCAGCAGCCGGGCGGCCTGTGACCGGTTCCGGCCGGCCTTTTCCAGGGCTTTGACAATATATTGTTTTTCAACCTGCTCAAGAGACACGCCCTGATCCGGGATGACAGGATCAACCTCACTGCACGCGGCCTGCCCTGTGAGCATCTGAAGGTCTTTTGAAGAAATGATATGATGCGTGCGAAGGATAATGCAGCGCTCGACTATATTCTGCATCTCTCTAATGTTGCCCGGCCATGAATAGCCCCTTAAAAGCGCCATGGCATTTTTGGAAAACACCACATCCGGCGGCGCATCGAATTTTCTTAAAAAATGGGCGGCAAGGGCCGGGATATCCTCGGTTCTTTCTCTCAAGGGCGGTATGAACAGGGGGATGACCGAAAGGCGGTAATAGAGATCCTCCCTGAACAGGGACTGGGCGATCTTTTCTTTCAAATCATGGTTGGTGGCGGCAATGATGCGGATATCCACCTGTCTGGGCCGTTCAGATCCCAGCGGCTGGATTTCCTTTTCCTGGATGGCCCTGAGCAGCTTGACCTGTATGTCTGTGGACAGCTCCCCGATCTCGTCAAGAAACAAGGTTCCGCCTGAAGCGATTTCAAAATGCCCTTTCCGATCTCTTACCGCGCCGGTGAACGCCCCCTTGACATGACCGAACAATTCGCTTTCAATCAGGCCCTCCGGGATGGCGGCACAGTTCACGGCAACCAGAGGCCCGGACTGCCTGGGGCTGTTCTGGTGAATCAGCCGGGCCAGCACTTCTTTTCCAGTGCCGGACTCCCCGGAAATCAGAATGGTGGCCTCGCTGCCGGCTGCCCTGGATACCGTGTCCAGCAGGGATTTCATAACCGGGCTGGCCGAAACAATCCCTTTCGTGCCGGTCAGCCGGTCAATCTCATGGGTCATGATCCGGGCTTTGGACCGAAGCACCCGAAGTTCAAGCGCTTTTCTGCAGGACTGGATCAGGGTGTCCCGTTCAAAGGGTTTGGTGATGAAATTAAACGCGCCCTTGTTCATGGCAGCCACGGCCATTTCAATCGATCCGAACGCGGTCATCACGATCACGGGAATATCCGGGGCCTGAGTTTTGACTGCTTCGAGCACATCCAGGCCGCTCATATCTCCAAGTTTGACATCGGTCACCACCAGGTCAACGGGATCTGATGAAAAAATTTCCAGCCCCTGCCGGCCGGAAGCCGCGCTTTTCACTTCAAACCCGCTTTCTCCCAGGTTATACTCGGTCACCCGCCTTAAGCTGTGGTCATCATCTATCAGCAGAATGGTTTCACGCATCGCTCATCCCGTCACTTACCAGTGTTTCTCTTTTTGGCAGAAAGACACTGAATGCTGCACCGCCCAGATCTGACTGCCCGACTTCAATACGACCGCCCAGCCGTTTGACAATCTTTTCACAGATGGCAAGCCCCAGCCCGGTGCCGCTCTTTTTTGTGGTGACAAACGATTTAAATATCTGCTCTCGGTCTCCCGGGTCAATCCCGGGGCCGCTGTCTGATACAGTGACAGACCACCCATCCGGCTCTTCCAGTGATGCAACACTGACCTGTCCGCCCGGCCCGGCCGCATCTGCCGCATTCAAAAGCAGATTGATCAGCACCTGGGTCATACCGCTGTCTTCGGTTAAAAAGCTGGCTTTTTCCAGGCCCGGCTCAATTGAAAGCAAAATCCCATCCTCTTTCATCCTCGATTCCAGGAGCTGCACCACCCGGCTGATAACTGCGCCCGCCTCAGTCTGCCCCCCCCTGTCCGGCGCCTGCTGACCCCGGCAGTAACTCAGGACATCTTCCACAGACAGGTTCAGGCGCTGGATTTCCGAGCGCATGATCTCGACAAATTCATGTTTCGGGTGCTCACTGTCAATTTCATCGGCCAGGATTTCAGCCGCCCCTTTGATGGAAGCCAGGGGATTTTTTATTTCATGGGCCAGGCTGGCAGAGACCTGTCCGAGCATGGAAAGCTTCTGGCTTTCGCCCAGCTGCTTTTCAGCCTCCAACAGCCTGACCGTCTGGTCATGAAGCCGGTCATAGGAGTGCTTCAACTGCTCGGACAAATGCCTGTATTCTTCCCTGAGCCGGTTTTCCCGGCTGGAAATCATCCCGATGATCAGGCCGGCTGCCAGGTAAAAGAGCATTTCCGATAACTCACTGTAGTATGCCTGCGGCCCTCTTGCCCAGAAAAGGTAAAGATGCGGAATAAAAGAAAGGCAGGACACAAAGGCAAACCAGACACCGCCTTTTAACCCGAAATAAATGGCCCCAAGCGTGATGGGAAAATAACTCAGCCGGCGGTAGGTATCATGATAGAGCATCAGGTGGCCCGGCGTGACAGCATGCAGGATGCCGATCATGACGACAAAAGCCATGAGAAAAGAAAAAATAATGCTCTGCCTGCTGGATTTCATCTTTCTGCTCCAGGGAATGCCATTGGACTGATACCGATCTTTTTCACATTAGAAAAAAAAACCATGCCCGTCAAACCAGGGAATCATGTTTTTGTAAAATCACTGGAATTTGGCCATCAGGACTGATAATAAAGATGAACATCACAACAAAAATTGCAAGGAGATTGACCATGAAACCGATCTTATCTTTTTTTATGATTTGTTTTTGCGCTCTGTTTTTATCACTTCCTGCTGCTGTTGCAGACGATAAATATGCAGAGACCATTGATGTCTTTCAAAAATCTGAAGCGGTCCGGCCCTTTTTCAAGGATGCCTACGGATATGCTGTCTTTCCCACAGTAGGCAAGGGCGGTATCCTTCTGGGCGGTGCCTACGGGTCCGGCCGGGTTTACCAGAACGGGAGAATCACGGGCACAGCCTCCCTGGTCAAAGTCAGCATCGGGTTCCAGCTTGGGGGCCAGGCGTTCCGGGAAATCATTTTTTTCCAGGACAAGCGCGCCTACCAGGAATTTACCTCCGGCAATTTCGAGTTTGACGGTTCTGTCTCTGCTGTAGTGATCACAGCTGCTGCCCAGGCCCAGGCCTCCACCCAGGGCAGTTCAGGCGGTGCCAGCCTCGGACCTGCCACGGGCGGACAATTGGAAACCAGCTATACCAACGGCATGGCTGTCTTTGTTCACACCATCGGCGGGCTGATGTATGAAATGTCCATTGGCGGCCAGAAGTTTTCATTTGAACCGATCCGATAGATTTACATCGTTTTAAGATTCGTATCACAGATTTACAGCACAAGCTTTTGAGCTGGTACCGGCGCACAGGACGCGACCTTCCCTGGCGCCGGACCAGCAGTCCGTATAAAATCTGGGTCTCTGAAGTCATGCTTCAGCAGACCCAGGTCAAGACGGTTATTCCCTACTATTTTCGATTTCTTGAAACCTTCCCGACAATTGAGGACCTGGCAGGCGCTGACCTTGATCTTGTGCTCAAGCACTGGGAAGGTCTGGGGTACTACGCACGTGCCCGGAACCTGCACAAGGCAGCCCAGATCGTGGTCAATGAATACAGCAGCCAGGTGCCGGACACGCCTGAAGCATTCAAAGCCCTTCCAGGCGTGGGCGACTATATCTGCGCCGCAGTCTTGAGCATTGCATTCAACCGCGCCCTGGCCGTGGTGGACGGTAATGTCAAGCGGGTGCTCTCCCGCCTCTTCTGCATGGATGAGCCGGTCAACCACACGCCTTCACACAGGCATTTTGCCAAAAAAGCCCAGGATCTGCTTGACCTGTCCCGGCCCGAAGCGTTCAACCAGGCCATGATGGAGCTCGGCGCCCTGGTCTGCAAGCCCGGGCAGCCTGACTGCAATGCCTGTCCGCTCACAGAGCACTGCTGCGCTTTAAAACAGGACCGGGTGCATGAATTTCCCAAACGCAATGCCAGGCCTAAAACCCCCCTGGTCCATATCGCGGCCGGTGTTATCCGTAAAAACAACCGGATTCTGATCACCAAACGAAAACCCGAGGGCCTTCTGGGCGGGCTCTGGGAGTTTCCGGGCGGAAAACTCAACCCCGGGGAAACACCTGAAGCAGCCTGCCTGCGCGAAATCAAAGAAGAAACCAACCTTGAGGTCCGGATCGATGGCCACCTGACCACGGTCCATCATGCCTACACCCATTTCAAGATCCGACTTGAGGTCTTCTGCTGCACCTTTGTCAGCGGCCGGGTGCGGCTCAACGGCCCTGTGGCCCACAAATGGATCACCCTTAACCAGGTCGAAAAATTCGCCTTTCCCAAAGCCAACCATAAATTTATTCATCTGAT
>CAZLNA010000046.1:0-10153 GCA_964560485.1 uncultured Desulfobacula sp.
GAACAGATCCTGCACATCTACGGTCCGGGCCACCTGTTCGGCGAGGTCCCGGCCTTTTCCGGAAAGCACTTCCCGGCCTCGTCCATGGCCCTTGAAAAATCCGACATCCTCTTCCTGCCCAGAAAAAAATTTGTGGACCTGATCACCCAGATGCCGGGCCTTGCCATGAATCTGCTGGCCGATCTGTCCATGCGCCTGCGCGAATTCACCATCCAGGTGGAAAATCTGAGCCTCAAGGAGGTACCGGCCCGACTGGCAGCCTATCTTCTGGCCCTTTCCGCGGAACAGGGGGCGCCTGACCATGTCACCCTGCCCATCTCCAAAGTTCAGCTGGCCAGCCTCATCGGCACCACACCGGAAACGGTTTCCAGGGTGTTAAAAAAAGCGGTTCATGCCGGACTTCTGGAATCCAGGGGAAAAACCATTCACATCCTGGATGCGGAAGGGCTTGCCGACCTGGCTGAATCCGGCCTGCTGACCTGACCCGGAGCCATTGTCATGACCTTTTTTCTGGTTTTTTCTTTTTTTCTGGCCCTTGGATATGCCTATATCGGGTTACGGCTCATTCCCGGCCTGGGCTCTGCTAAAAGACAGCTCCCGGCCTGGCTGATTCTGCTCTTTTTTTATCTGGCCCTTGTGACGCATCTCTATCTGAGGATCACGGGCCGGATCACGGGCTTTGACGTCTATCTGGCCTGGTCCGGATATCTGTTCATGGGCCTGGCATCCTGCCTGTATCTGCTGGTGGTTTCAAGGGACCTGGTTCTTATTCTGGCCTGGGTTTCAAAAAAGACGGCCCCGTTTCTTAAACGGTCTAAACCGGGCTGCGCAACCGACCCCGGCCGCCGGGCTTTTCTGATGAAGGCCTCCAGCGCTGTGATTGCCGGAACCGGACTTACCGCCGCCGGAACCGGGCTTTATCTGGCCCTGAAAGAGCCTGTGGTGGTTCCGGTGACCCTTACTCTCCCGCCGCATGCCAGGGGCCTTGCCGGCCTGACCCTGGTTCAGTTTTCTGACCTTCATGCCGGCCCCACCATCGGCTTTGAGTTTATTCAGCGGGTCAGCACCACCATTGCATCCTTGAATCCGGATATCATCGTCTTTACCGGGGACCTGGCCGACGGAAGCCCGGAAGAGCTCAGTTATGCACTCTCCAGCCTTTCCAGCCTTTCCGCACCCCTGGGCAAATTTTATATCACCGGCAACCATGAATATTATTTCGGTGCCCTGCGCTGGATCCGGCATGCTGAAACCCTGGGCTTTACCCCCCTTCTGAACACCCATCAGGTGATTTCTCATAACCAGAGCCGCCTGGTCATGGCCGGCGTAACCGACATGCGGGCGTCAGCCATGATACCCGGGCACAGCTCAAGCCCGGGGGCCGCATTTGAAAATGCACCGGACAACAGTTTCCGGATCCTTCTGGCCCATCACCCGGCCAGCGTTTATCAGGCCGACGGCCTTGATGTGGACCTTCAGCTTTCCGGCCACACGCATGGCGGGCAATACCTGCCCTTCAACCTTGCCGTCCGCATGGAACACCCTTTTGTCAAAGGGCTTTACCGGCATAACGGCACCCGGGTCTACGTGAACCAGGGCACCGGTTACTGGGGTCCGCCCCTGCGGCTGGGGACAGAACCGGAAATCACACGGTTCACCTTCTGTTAAAAAAAGACCGGTCCCCTTCTTTGCGCCCCCTTTACTTTATCCTGAAAAGGACATAGAATATCCGGTTATTGCCGAATATTACAGAACACAGGAATTGAAATAATGCAGATTTATTCATACCCGTCCGACGCGGCGGAAAAAAGAGTGAAAGATACCATTGACAGAGGCCTTGGCTTTTCCCAGGAGACCCTTGAATCCGTAGAAGCCATTCTGGCTGATGTCCGGGAGCGGGGGGACGCTGCCCTGGTGGAATACACCCGGAAATTTGACTCCGAAGCCGTGACGGAACAGACCCTTATGGTCAGCCCTGAAGAGATGACGAAAGCCATGGACCAGGTGGATGACGCCTTTCTCAAAACACTGGAACGCTCCGCCTCCCAGCTTGAATATTACCACACCCGGCAACGGGAAAATTCCTGGATTGACACCCCCAGGGACGGGGTCATGGTCGGCCAGATGGTCAAGCCGGTTTCAGCGGCCGGTGTGTATGCGCCCGGAGCCAAGGGCGGGCTGACCCCCCTGGTCTCATCCGTTCTCATGGGCGGCGTGCCGGCCAAGGTAGCCGGCGTCCCCCGGATCAGCCTGATGACCCCGCCCATGGAAAACGGAGAGATCAACCCCTTTATCCTGGCCGCGGCCCGGCGGGTGGGCATCACGGAGATCTACAAGGCCGGCTCTGCCTGGGCCATTGCCGCGCTCGCCTACGGCACCCGGACCATCCCCCGGGTGGATGTGATTGTGGGGCCGGGCAACATCTATGTCACCCTGGCCAAAAAAATCGTGGCCGGCACTGTGGGCATTGACATGATTGCAGGGCCGAGTGAAATTCTGGTGATTGCGGACCGTACTGCCAACCCTGAATTTCTGGCAGCAGACCTGCTCTCCCAGGCAGAGCATGATGTCATGGCCTCTTCCATCCTGGTCACAGATTCAAAACAGATTGCCGAGCAGACGGTCAAAGCGCTTGAAAAACAGCTGGATGGACTTGAGCGAAAAGCGATTGCCAGAGAGTCGATAGATAACTACGGGGCTGTCATGGTGGTGCCGGATATTGAAACCGGGATCGACCTTTCGAACCGGCTGGCACCGGAACACCTGGAACTCATTGTTGACCAGCCCTTTGACTATATCGGCCGGATCCAGAATGCCGGCGCTCTTTTTCTTGGACCTTTTACGCCGGAGCCCATGGGAGATTATATTGCAGGCCCCAATCATGTTCTGCCCACAGCCGGCACAGCCCGGTTTTCATCTGCACTGAGCGTGGAAAACTTCACCAAAAAAACCAGCCTGATCCACTATGGCGAATCTGCATTTAACGACGAGGCAGACGATGTGATCCGGCTTGCAGAAACCGAAGGGCTGAGCGCCCATGCGAACTCAGTCCGTATCCGGAAAGCGGCTGGTAAAAAAAAATAGAACAAACCCGGTCACGGTCAGCGGACAGCACCTGAAGGGCAGTAGATACTGCAGGTGCTGCACAGGATACACTCGGTATCGGTCACCTTTTCACCTTTACTGACATAGGACATCACATCCACATCCATGGGACAGGCAGCGGTGCAGATCCCGCACTCAATGCACCTCTCTGAAGTGGGGCGCTTTCTGATCCTGGCAAACCGGGCCGGCACTTTCATCACCAGGGAGACCGGACAAAGCACCTTGCAGAAAGCCCGCCGGTCCCTGAACCAGAAGGCCATCGGAACCGCAAGAAGGTAATAAAGGCCGCTGGAAACCATCATCCAGGAGAGTTCTGCCTTTCCGATATAGTCGGCATGGACATCGTATTTCACCACCAGCACAAGATAGAGGGGCAATGCCAGAGAAACGGCCAGGGCAGCATACCGAAGTGATTTTAACCGGCCAGGGATGGTTCCCCTTTTCCGCTTAACCGGCAGCCAGTCCAGAACAGCGGCTGTCCAGCAGGCCCAGCCGCAGAATCCCCGGCCCCAGATCAGAGGGCCGAACAGCTTTGCCACGCAGTAATGGATAAATCCTTTTGAATAAAATCCGGCCAGAACAATCAGGGCCACACCTTCAAGCTGAAAATTTTCATTGTTCAAAAATGGTACGAAAATCAGCAGGGCCGGCAGGATTAACAGGATACTGATCCTTCTTCCCAGGGCTTTTCTTTTCTTTTTCCTGCTCTTCATACGAAGATAAATGCCCAGGGCAATGGCTGAGCCGATCCACGGGAAAAGAACCAGAAAGCCCCACCAGCCGATTGAAAAATAGAGGCTGAGGCCGACTGTCAGGCCGATAAGGGCGGGTATGCATGCGATGGTTAACGGTTTCAAAAGCGCTCTTCTCCTTTCAGGTTTTTAGGCCATGGTTCGCTGTATATTAAACACCCTGCCATGGCTGTACAACCTAAAAAATCGACACAGGACACGGGTCCGGATACAATACCGGATAAAAACATTGATCGGTCCCGGCTGGAGGGATATACTCTATGTCCACACACTAAAAGGAGAATCTCATGTCAGAGCAATACCAGCGGATTGCCATTGTTACCGGCGCCACTTCCGGTTTTGGCAGGGCAACGGTCACCGAATTTATCAATAACAAATTTGCCGTGGTGGGAAACGCCAGGAGCAAAGAGAGACTCGATGCCATGGAAAAAGAGTTTGGCAAGGCGTTTCAGGGCGTTAGCGGTAATGGTGCAGACCCGGGTGTCATCGCGGCTTTATTTGACACAGCTGCGGCCGCCTTTGGCCGGCCCGCAGATATTGTGGTGGTCAATGCCGGTCGGGGCCTTGGCGGCTCCATAAAAGATGCGGACCTGTCTGAATTTGAAGAGATGATGAAAATTAATGTCACCGGTGCCCTCTACCTGATGCAGAAAGCGGCAAAAGAGCTCTGCGCCCTCCAGGAAAACAGCTTTCCGCAAACTGCGGCAGATATCATTGTTATCGGCTCTGTGGTGGGCCGGAACATCTCACCGTTCAGTGCCATTTACGGTTCTTCCAAGTTTGCTGTCCATGCCCTGGCCGAGAGCCTGCGGCGGGAGATCGGCCCCCAGGGCGTCCGGGTCTCACTGGTTGAACCCGGGGCTGCGCTCACCGGTTTCCAGTCTGCAGCCGGATACAGTGATGACCTGGTCCGGGGAATGACGGATAAATTCGGACCGCTGCTGGCAGCCGAAGATATCGCCGCTGCCATACACTTCATTGTCAGCCGGCCGCCCCATGTTCATATCAGCGATATCACAGTCCGCCCGGTCCGCCAGGATTACCCGTAATTTCAAGATAAAAACCACTAGATTGTTGTTAAATGTATTTTAATGATTGACTAAGACATTGATTTTAAAATATAAATAACGTTTGGTTAAGTTTTAGCAACCCCTTAGAAACAAAGATGATAATGCAGACCATACGCGGATTCAGAGACATCCTGCCCGAGCAGGCAGGGTTGTGGCAGAAAATAGAAAAAGAAGCTGCCGCCTTATTCCAGGCGTTCGGATTTGAAGAAATCCGGATTCCTGTGATTGAAAAAACACAGCTCTTTGCCAGGAGCATTGGTGAAGCCACCGATATTGTTGAAAAGGAAATGTACACCTTTGCAGACCGCAAGGGAGATAAACTCACATTGCGGCCTGAAGCCACGGCCTGCATTGTCAGATCCTATATCCAGCACAAGATGTATGCGTCAGACCCGGTGAGAAAATTTTATTTCATCGGCCCCATGTTCCGGCGGGAGCGGCCCCAGAAAGGACGCTACAGGCAATTTTACCAGATCGACGCAGAAGTGTTTGGTGTGGCATCGCCCTTTATCGATGCCCAGCTCATCTTCCTGCTCAACGAATTGTTCAAACGGCTGGGCCTGACAGGCCTGTCCGCCCATATCAATTCTCTGGGCTGTCCTGAATGCAGGCCTGATTTTCAACGCGCCCTCATGGCCCTGCTGGAATCCAAAAAAGACGAGCTCTGTGAGAATTGCCGGACACGGATGTACAAAAACCCGTTAAGGACCCTTGACTGTAAAGTCCCTGGCTGCAGAGAGGCGCTCAAAGATGCGCCCGCTACCCTTGACTATCTGTGTGACAATTGCCAGCACCATTTTAATACGGTCAAAACCGCTCTTGACACCCAGGGGGTTGACTTTCTGGTGGACAAATCGCTGGTCCGGGGGCTGGATTATTATACCCGCACCGCCTGGGAAATCCAGACCACCAGCCTTGGTGCCCAGTCTGCTGTGGCCGGCGGCGGCCGGTATGACGGCCTGGTAAAAGAACTCGGCGGCCCGGACACGCCGGGCATCGGTTTTGCCATTGGCTTTGACCGGCTGGTGGAAGTCATGGAGCAGCTGACAGACAAAGAAACAGTGCCAGGCCCGGATATATTTATTGCTGCTTTAGGCGAGGCAGCCATGGAAAAAGCCTATCACTGGTCCTGCCGCCTGAACCGGGAAGGTATCCGGACAGAGACCGATTTCAGGGGCAAAAGCATGAAAGCGCTGATGAAGCGCGCTGACAAACTCAATGCCGCACATGTGCTGATTGCCGGAGAAAATGAACTGGAAAACAATGCTGTGGTGTTGCGGGATATGAATACCAAGGCCCAGGAGGACCTGCCTGTGGATACGCTGGTCAGTGAACTGATCAGCCGGATAAAAGAATAACGACGCTTAAAAAATTATATATACAGGGGACAATTGTGACAGATTTATTATTGGATATGAAACGGACACACCATTGCTGTGAGCTGACCGCTGACGATATTGACAAAGAAGTGGTATTGATGGGATGGGTCCAGCACCGCCGGGATCACGGCGGAGTGGTTTTTGTTGATTTAAGAGACAAGCACGGCATCACCCAGGTGGTGTTCAACCCGGAAATTTCCCAGAGTGTGCATGAAAAGGCCCAGCAGATCAGAAGTGAATTTGTTCTCGGTATCAGGGGAAAAGTCATTCCCCGGCCCGACGACATGATCAACCCGAAAATGCAGACCGGTGCCATTGAGGTCATGGTGGATGAACTCCGCATCTTTTCCAAAGCCCGCACACCGGCATTCCAGATTGAAGACCGGATTGAGGCCTCTGAAGCCATCCGTCTTCAGTACAGATACCTTGACCTGAGAAGGCCCCAGTTGAAAAACAATATCCTGGCCCGCCACAAAGCGACCATGGCAATCCGAAACTACCTGAATGAAAATGATTTTGTGGATATTGAAACCCCGTTTTTAACCAAAAGCACACCAGAAGGCGCCAGGGACTATCTGGTCCCTTCACGGGTGAATCCGGGTGAGTTCTATGCCCTTCCCCAGTCGCCGCAGCTCTTCAAGCAGCTGCTGATGATCTCCGGTTTTGACCGGTATTACCAGATTGTCCGGTGCTTCAGGGACGAAGACCTCAGGGCAGACCGGCAGCCGGAATTCACCCAGATTGATATGGAAATGTCCTTTATCAATGAAGAAGAGATCATGACCATTGCCGAAGGCATGATCCGGGCTATTTTCAAAGAGGTTCTTGATATGGATCTGGCCGATGCGTTTCCCCGCATGACCTATGACGAAGCCATTGACCGTTTCGGTATCGACCGCCCAGACCTGCGTTTCGGCCTGGAACTCAACGATGTCACCGACCTGGTCAAAGATACCGGGTTCAAAGTGTTTGCCAGCGTGGCCAAAAGCGGCGGCCTGGTCAAAGCGATCAATGCAAAAGGCTGCGCCCATTTTTCCAGAAAGCAGATAGACGAGCTTACCGATTATGCGGCTGTCTACAAGGCCAAGGGCCTGGCCTGGATCAAGATCAAGGAAGACGGCTCCTGGCAGAGCCCCATTGCCAAATTCTTTTCAGACGATGAGCAGGCCGCTTTAAAAGAAACCCTTGATATGGCGCCGGACGATATCATCTTTTTTGTGGCAGACCAGCCGAAAATTACCAACGAGGCGCTGGGCAACCTGAGAAACGAACTGGCCCGCCGCCTCGAACTCATTGACGAGAATGAGTTCAAGTTCACCTGGGTTACCCATTTTCCACTGGTGGAATATGATGATACAGAGAACCGCTATCAGGCACTGCACCACCCGTTCACAGCCCCCCTGGAACAGGATATTGACAAGCTGTCTTCAGACCCTGCTACTGTTAAATCAAGAGCCTATGACCTGGTCCTCAACGGTATTGAGATCGGGGGCGGATCCATCCGTATTCATTCCACAGACCTGCAGGAAAGCGTATTGGCAACACTGGGCATTCATGAAGAGGAAGCCAATAACAAATTCGGGTTCCTGCTCGATGCCCTTGCATCCGGCGCCCCGCCGCACGGAGGAATCGCCTTTGGGCTGGACCGGCTGATCATGCTCTTGTGCAAGGAAGATTCCATCCGGAACGTGATTGCCTTTCCCAAGACACAGAAAGCGACCTGCCTGATGACTGACGCACCGTCCAA
Source organism: uncultured Desulfobacula sp. (assembly GCA_964560485.1). Lineage (GTDB taxonomy): Bacteria > Desulfobacterota > Desulfobacteria > Desulfobacterales > Desulfobacteraceae > Desulfobacula. Next base: position 8,054 of record CAZLNA010000046.1, read on the forward strand.
AGCAGCTGCTGCCCAGCTCAGGGAACTGTCCATCAAGACCGTCCGCCTGACTGAAGAATAACAACAGGCTTTCCAAACAATTGCAATGGTGCGGTTTGATGAAACAAACCGCACCATTTTTATTTAAAACAGACTTGAATATTTACCATAGCCTTCTTTTTCAAGGTCTTCTTTGGGAATAAAGCGAAGAGAGGCTGAATTAATACAGTACCGAAGCCCTGTGGGCGCTGGGCCGTCATCAAAGACATGGCCGAGGTGGGAGTCTGCATATTTACTCCTCACTTCGGTGCGGACCATGAACAGGGCCCTGTCTGTTTTTTCCACAATATGATCCGGTTCCAGAGGCTTGGTAAAACTGGGCCATCCCGTGCCTGACCTGAATTTGTCTGTGGAACTGAACAAAGGTTCACCAGAAACAATATCCACATAAATGCCTTCTTTTTTATTGTCCCAGAATTCATTGTTAAAGGGCCGTTCTGTTCCATCATGCTGGGTGACTTTATACTGAAGCGGGGTCAGCATGGCCTTGATCCTTTCGTCACTGGGCCGGGACCACTGCCCTTGCGCCTTTTTCGTTTCACCCGCCGGCGGATGATCTTTCCAGGTTCTGGCCAGAAACTGGTCCCTGCCGGAGCCCCGGCGGTAGCGGTTATAATTGACCGGGCTTTTTTTATAGTAATCCTGATGGTATTCTTCTGCCGGATAAAAAGTCTCCAGTTTGGTCACCGGTGTGACAATCGGCCGGTCAAAGACCCCTGAAGCCTCAAGCGCTTCTCTGGAGGCAAGGGCCAGTTGTTTTTGGGTTTCATCATGATAAAATATTTCCGGCCGGTACTGGGATCCCCGGTCCACAAACTGACCGCCCTTGTCTGTGGGGTTGATATGGCGCCAGAAGACATCGAGCAACTGCTCATAGGAGACCCTTTCAGGGTCGTAATAGACCTGGATCGCTTCTGTGTGGCCGGTAATGCCGTTTGCCACATCCCTGTAGGTTGGATTTGTGCGTTTTCCGCCGGTATATCCGGAAATCACTTCAACCACACCGTCCACTTTTTCAAAATCAGATTCTGTGCACCAGAAACAGCCGCCTGCAAAGGTGGCTTTGGCCCATTTTTCAAGATCGATATTTTCTTTGACTGTCATTTGTTTTTTATTCTTCCCCACAGCTGCTTCCCCGAACAGAAACAATGCCAGGGCTGCCATGGCAATAAATAGAATTAAAGTTTTCATACCCTGTCTCCTTGTATGGTCCTTGTCTGACATAAACAGGTGTCGTGCGATATCTAACGTCTCTAAGGTAATCATATGAAAGGAAAAGACAAAATTATCATTTTGTCATCCATGAAAAACGGTTCAACGGATCCGGGTTCTCCGGCCTGGTCCGGCTGGGTTTGAAAAGGGGACAATAAAATCAGAAGACCCCCGGTCCTGCTGGCAGGGCCGGGGGTCTTCATTTTTCTGAAACAGGATGAGGGTATTATTTATCGCGGCTTCGTTTGACCTTGAGAATGGGGGTATTAAGTACCAGGGCCGAAACATCCTGGTCCCTTTTGAGTTTGAGTTCAAGCTGCTTTTTATCAAATTCAAAATATTTTGAAATCACGTCTACAATATCTTTTTGAAGGTCTGTCAGCGTGGTGTCGTTGACTTCAAGCTTGTCATAAATCAAAGAGAACTGCAGTCTTTTTTTAGCAGTATCCTTGCTTGCTTTTTGACCGCCGAACCGTTTGAGTAATCCGTTTAGCATTCAATTCTCCTTATTTTGTCAGCCCGAAGGTGCTGCTGATTTTGCTCCACATGCTGGTTTTGTGGGATGGAACGACGATTTCAAGATCGGCTTCCCCGTTCAGGCGACGGGCAATCCGCTTAAAGGCCTGCCCTGCTTTTGAATCATTCTGAAGTACCAGGGGCGTGCCTGTGTTGGATGAAATCAGGACCTGCTCATCCATGGGCACCAGGCCGAGCAGGTCAATCGAAAGAACTTCGAGCACATCTTCATGGCTGAGCATTTCACCGCGTTTCACCCGTTCGGGCTCTATACGGTTCACCACCAGTTTCGGTGTGAGGCTGCGGGAATAGAGAAGTCCGATGATCCGGTCC
>CAZLNA010000047.1:0-9988 GCA_964560485.1 uncultured Desulfobacula sp.
CTGTCTTTTTGCGCTGGTTCTCATGTACAAAGGGCTTTCTCTGCTGGGTTTCTTTTAATCTGCAGCGTCAAAAGCCCTTTTTAGAGTGAGCAACTTAGCCGGAGTGCGGCTTATTTCCAGTCAAATTCCCGTGAGGTCACGGTGTGTTCCATTCGCTGAATACGTCTTTCCATGCTTTCGTATTTCCGCCGGATCCGCTGGAGTGCGGATTCCCTGGAGCGGGTGAAATCATTGTAAAATGCCTGATCTTTTTCGTCGCGCAAGGGAGAGACCGGTTCCACGCTCAGCACCAGGCCGGCCACGATATACATTACCCCCACGGGCCAGAAACCGGTAAAAAGAAATACCAGAATCATGACCGCTCTCAGCCAGAACACACTGAAGTTGAAATGTTCGGCCAGGCCTTTGCAGACCCCCATGAATATCCCGTTTCTCGACCGGTAAAATCCCTGGCTGGAGGTCAGTGTTCTCAAGCGGCTGCGCATCCTGCCGCCCTTTTTTTTATAGCGGCCCATGCCGCAGTCTGAATAGTGTCGGTTGCGTTTTTTCATTGGTTGAAATCCTTTTTCTGGCGTTCGATCAGTATGGTTTCAAGCGCTTCGACCCGTTCTTCCATTTTGGATAAACCATAATAGATATCCTGGATCATCTTGGTTTCTTCTGCCTGGGATGCCTTGTCCTTTTTGGACAGGCCGCCGGCTTTGGCGGCCCGGATAATGCCGATGATGATCAGGCCGAGTGTGGCGATCAAGAGGATGGCGCCCCCGATGCAGATGCCTACGATTATTGCCCCGCTCATGGTTCCTGGTCTCCTTTTTCAATGGTGAGCAACCGGTTATGCATGGGTTGTATCATCCTTTTGTCCGGATTGGCAGGATTTTATGCGGTTGAGTTCGGCCTCAATATCGTCGTCTGCTTCAAGTGCATTGAATTCTTCTTCCAGGGACGCGTGGCGGCCGTAATTGACCAGATCGGCCTCAGCTTCCATCCGTTCAATATGGTTTTCCAGCTCTTCGAATTTCTGCATGACTTCAACGCTTTCAGCCCGTCGGATTTCCTGGTGGGCCTGTTTTTTCTGTCTGGCGCGGATGTGGCGCTGAACCAGCATGCGCTGTTTTTCCCGGGCAGACTTGAGTTTGTTCTCAAGTTCTGTGATGTCATCTTGATACTGCCCGACAATGGCGGAAAGTTCCAAAGCCTCTTTTTCAGTATCCTCGGCTTTCAGGGAGAATACCCGTTTTTCGTTCAGAGCCTGTCTTGCCAGGTTGTCTTTGCCTTTCTGGACTGCCAGTTCTGCTTTCCGGGCCCAGAAACTTTCTTTTTCCCTGATATCATCGAGGAAGCGGGTGACCTTTTTCTGGTTGGCAATGGCATTGGCACACGCGGATTTCAGCTCGATCAGGGTGTCTTCCATCTCCCGGATCATCAGTTTGATGAGTTTTTCAGGGTCTTCGGCTTTGTCAAGCATGGCGCTGATGTTTGAAGCAACAATGTCTTTGAATCGTGTAAATATTCCCATGATGGTCTCCTTTTAATTTGGGGTCATTTTCTGCATTTGCATATATGAATAGCAGATAGTGTGCCAGAAGCGATCTGGTGGAATTTTTTATATTCATTTTAGATAGTTATATAATATCCAAGGGGATTGACAAAAAAACATATATGGTGTAGAAAACCATATATTAGTAAATTTAAACTATATTCGGTAAATTTTTATGGATTCGTTATCGATTCAGGGGGAGCCGGTTCACGTACCCGACGCCCTGGGACAGTCAGAAGCCTTTATCAGTTTCCAGGAACAGATTTCCAAGGTGGCGCCGGTTGAGCGGCCGGTGCTGATTCTGGGTGAACGTGGCACAGGTAAAGAGCTGGCTGCGTCGAGAATTCATTTTTTATCCCGCCGATGGGAAAAACCGTTTATCACGCTGAACTGTGCGGCCCTTTCACCGACTCTGATTGAATCCGAGCTTTTCGGATATGAAAAAGGGGCCTTCACAGGGGCTGCAGCCCGGCAGATCGGACGGTTTGAAAAGGCCTCGGCCGGGACCCTGTTTCTCGATGAGGTCGGAAACATTCCCATGGAAGTGCAGGCAAAAATACTGCGGGTGGTGGAGTACGGCAGTTTTGAAAGAGTGGGGTCTTCAGCACCGGTGAGTGTGGATGTCAGAATCGTGGCTGCCACCAATGCCGACCTCTCTGGAATGGCACGCGGCGGCCGGTTTAAACAGGATCTGCTCGACCGCTTGTCTTTTGAAGTGATTCACGTCCCGCCCCTGAGATTCAGAAAAGGCGATATTGAACTTTTAGCCAATCATTTTGCGGCCCGAATGGCATTCGAGTTGAACCAGGAGAATATGCCCAGTCTGGGAAAAAACGCATTGAGCGCCCTTGAGTCCTATCCCTGGCCCGGGAATATCAGGGAATTGAAAAATGTGATTGAGCGGGCGGTTTACAAGTCGAGCCGGGATGAGATCAGACAGATTGACTTTAATCCATTTGTCAACCCGTATCAAGGTGAAGAACAGTCTGAAGATGCCCAGGGTGCGCATGATATCAATTCATCCCCGGCCGGGAAGGGCGGCAGGATATCCCCTGATCCAGAAGGGAATGCCTTGCTTAAAACGCTTCTGGCATCGCCATTGAAAAAAGCAGTGGCAGCGCTTGAAGCCCACCTGGTATTAACCGCTCTTGAAACGGCAAAATATAATCAGAGAAAGGCTGCCCAGTCTCTGGGCCTTACCTATGATCAGTTCAGGGGGCTTTTCAGAAAACACCGGCTCTCCTAAAAGCGCCAAAATCGAATCCGGTTCATGCGCCATGGATCGCCTGGTGTCCGGTTACAGGCGGTTCACCGGCACATTGGCGAGCTGTTCTTCAAGGTATTCATCCATCAGCTCTTTGTACCGATCTCTCGGATAGCTTGTTGCGCAGGACCTGCAGCAAAGATAAACCTTTGTTCAGGTCCTTTTGATATACAGACGGCCCCCGCAACTGAGGCATTTTTCTTTAATCGCCGTCATTTTTTCAGGACGATTTCTTCATAATATTATGGTGGGCCATCAAACGGATGGCATTTATTTTGATGAAACCGTCCGCATCCTCCTGGTTATACCCACCTTCAATATCCATCGAGGAAAGGTCCTGATCATAAAGTGAGGAGGGGCTGGTCCTGGCCACCGGATATGCATTGCCCTTGTACAGCTTGAGGGTGACTTCCCCGTCAATGGCTTCCTGGCTTTTGTCCATGGCAGCCATAAGGAATTCCATTTCAGGACTGAACCAGAAGCCATAATAGACCAGTTCAGCAAACTTGGCTGAAAGCATGTCTCTCAGCCGCATGACTTCACGGTCCATGGCAATGCCTTCAATATCCTTGTGCGCCTGGTGAAGGATGGTACCGCCCGGGGTTTCATACACGCCTCGGGATTTGATCCCGACAAAGCGGTTTTCAACCATGTCGAGCCTGCCAATGCCGTTTTCCCGGCCAAGCTGATTCAGATACGCAAACAATTCAAGCGGATCGGTTTTCACGGTCTTGTCTTCGAGATGGGTCACTTTTACGGGAATCCCGTCCTTGAACTCAATTTTGATCCTGCAGGGTTTGTCCGGGGCCGCTTCCGGGGATACCGTATGCGAATAGATATTTTCCTCACATTCATGTCCCGGGTCTTCCAGGATGCCGGCCTCATGGGAAATATGAAGCAGGTTGTCATCTTCGCTGTAGGGTTTGGACACACTTTGCTTGGTTGGGATGCCGTGCTTTTCAGCATAGTTGAGCAAATCGGTCCGGCCTTTGAACGCGTTTAAAAAATCAGTGTTTTTCCAGGGGGCAATGATTTTAATTCTGGGGTTGAGTGCATAATACGACAGTTCAAAACGAACCTGGTCATTCCCTTTTCCAGTGGCACCGTGAGAAACGTATTCTGCGCCGACCCTGTCGGCGATCTCTATCTGCTTTTTGGCGATGATGGGCCTTGCAATGGCCGTTCCCAGAAGATAGCGGCCTTCATATATGGTATTGGCTTTGTAAACCGGGAAGATGTAATCGGTCACAAATTCCTTTTTCATATCCTCGATAAAAACATCTGTCGCCCCGATGGCCAGAGCCTTTTGCCGGGCAGCATCAAAATCCTCATCCTGACCAATGTCGGCCATGTAGGCAAAGACCTCGTGTCCCTGCTCAAGCAGCCATTTTAATATCACTGATGTGTCAAGACCGCCGGAATATGCCAGAACGACTTTTCCTTTTGACATGGAATCTCCTTGTATTTAAATCCTTTTATTCAATCATTATTCATTTTGCAGCCCCAAGAATGAAGAAAAACTTTAAAAGTGTCAAGCAAAAGCGACAGCAGGCAGAAGGGACTGATTTTTCGGTTGGGGTGTATTTTAATCAGCCAGGGCGACCAGGGTGTGGAAAAGAATCATGCCAGATAAGCCTCAATCCTTTGTACCAGTCCTTTGGGCCCATGGGTTTGAATGGTCTGCAGCAGGGAGCAGAACCCTTCTTTGATAATTTTTGTTTTCGGCTCTGGGGAGAGCATCTGGACTTCTATGGTTTTGATATCAATGACCAGGGTCTCAACAGCGTCATATGGGCTTTTAATGTCAGCCATCTCTTTTTTTATTGTCGCCAGCATCTCTACCACTCCGTCTGCCCGGTCTGTATCAAGTATGGGTGCGCTGCCCAGTGAGGGTCCGGATGCAGTGCCGCTGCCCGGGGGCGGCGTAATGTTAAGGGCCTCCAACCCCTGAACAGTGATGCCGATACCGCCGCTGAGCGTTTTCAGTTCAGCCAGTCCCTTGATGCACAGATCCTGGGCAATCTGTCCGGCCTCGTCTTCTTCCAGGCCGATGCTGCGGCCGATATCCTGCATGGCGGCCTGGGCACTGGTGTCGCTGCCAACAGCGCGATAGAGTTCTGATAAAAAGGTTTTTTCTGCTGATATCTCCTGGCTCATGGCGGCCCTCTGCTGATAATCGGTTCGTTGGATTTTTATAAGAGCATACCATCTGACGGCAAGGATTGAAACGCCTGCGTCTGAATATTTCCTGCAGCTTCTGACACACAAAGCGCAAGATCTAAAAATCAAGGGTGCGTTATCGCAGTGAGAAACAGGCGGGTCAGAACAAATGGTTTGTATTTTTGACCGATATATTGTAGGTTTGACATTCAGATAAGTTGTCAAAAATAAGTATTTCACACCCCTGATCCATGCGACCACTTATCCAAAAAGAAAATGACAAACAATAAGAATCTGTTAATTTGCCTGCCCGTCATTCTCATCAGCATGCTGCTGATGAAACCTTTTTTTGCTGCCAGTGAGGAGATCCGGCTCACCAGTGGAGAGTGGGCGCCGTATCTGTCCGAACATCTGCCGCATTTTGGTTTTGCATCGCATGTGGTGAAAGAGGCTTTTGCCACCCAGGGAGTCTCCGTGGTCTACGGGTTTTTCCCGTGGAAACGGTCTTACAAACTTGCCAAAGAAGGTCAATGGCACGGCACTGTTGTCTGGGTCCATACGCCTGAGCGGGCCAGGGCTTTTTTATACAGTCATGTGGTTGTCCGTGACACAGAGCTGCTCTTTCATTTAAAAAGTATCCACCTTGAGTGGGAACGTGTTGAGGACCTTAAAGGGATGGTTATCGGTGGTACCCTGCACACGGCCTACCCCTTTTTTGAAGGTGCCGCCCAAAAAGGGCTGCTGACCATTGAACGGGCAGGAACATATGAAAATCTGTATCACCGCCTGCTGAGAAAAAGAATTGATGCCATTCCCCAGGTGGCTGCGGTCGGGCACTATCTGATCCGGACCCGGCTGAAGCCCGAAGAACAGGAAAAAATAACCTTTTCGCCGACCGTCGTTGAAAAGCGCCAATACTGCCTGATTCTTTCTAAAAAACGCAAAGAGAATCTCAGATTTTTAAAAATGTTCAATACAGGGCTTTCCGGGCTCATTAAAAGCGGACGATATCAGGAAATGCTGTCTGCACTTGAAAAGGGTAAGTATGATGAAAAATAAAATCCTTCTGCCCAAAACAGGGTTTAAAAGTGCATTGGCCTCCCGTCAGCTGATTTATATTCTGCTTTTCAGTTCCCTGATCACCCTTATCAGCGCCTCATTCCAGATATATATCGAATACCGGGCAGATGTGGATCAGATTTATCTGCAGATGAAGCGGATAGAACAAAGCCATCTGGCCAGCCTCACCAACAGCCTCTGGCACCTGGATGATGAACAGATCCAGATACAGCTGCAGGAGACCCTGGCCATGGAAAGCATTGTCTTTTTGCAGATCAGTGAAAAGCAAACCCCTATTTTTTCAGCAGGGGTATACACCCCTTCTGAACCGCACGTCTCAAGGGAATTTCCACTTGTGTTTAAAAGTTCGGCCCTGACGCAGCAGATCGGTAATTTCAGGGTTGTGGCAAGTCTGGAAGGGGTTTACCAGAGGCTTTATCAGAGAATTTTGATTGTCTTGACCACCCAGGCCGTCAAGACATTTCTGGTGTCGCTGTTTATCCTCTTTATTATTTATCATCTGGTGACCCGGCACCTGGTTGATCTGGCTGCACAGACCACGTCAATAGACCTTAAATCCGGTGAAAACCGTTTTTCCCTGGACCGGCGCAAACGGTCTGAAGGCCCCCCAGATGAACTGGACCAGCTGGTGGCAGCATTTAATCAGATGCACCAGCGCCTGCTTGAGGATATCATTGAGCAGCAGCAGGCCGAAAAAAAGATAAAAAAAAGAGATAAGATGATCCGGGCCGTATTTGAGGCGGCGCAGCAGGTGGCCCTGATCATGACGTCTTACGGGCCTGAAGAAGACCCGGTGATCCTTGAATTCAGTTCCGGCGCAGAAAATATTTTCGGGTATTCCCGGGCGGAAATGATGGGCAGCAGTGCAACGAAATTGTTCCCCCCCGAAGAAGGCATGGCCTGTTTGTCACCTGAAAAACCGGCATCACCCGGGCAGACACTGTTTTCCGGCGAAATCACCATGATTAAAAAATCCGGGAAACGGTTTTTTGCTATTTTTTCAAGTTATCCGATCATTGACGATCGCGGCCAGACCTATGCCGTGCTTGGTGTGGCACTCGATATCAGCGAGCAAAAGCAGCTTGAACTCAAATACCGCCATGCCCAGAAAATGGAATCCATCGGTACCATGGCCGGTGGGATCGCCCATCATTTCAACAATATTCTCGGGGTAATGATGGGAAATGCGGAACTGGCGATTCAGGACATGGACAAGCGGCGCCCGGCATTCAAAAATATAAGCGAAATCATTACGGCCAGCCTGCGCGCTAAGTCAATGATCCGGCAGCTGTTGAGTTTTTCCAGCCAGAGCCGTATGGAAAAAGGTCCGGTTGATATGGTCCAGACTGTCAAAGATTGTGTAAGGCGATTAAAACCGCTTCTGCCTGCGTCTGTAAAAGTCTATCTTAAAATCGGTGAAATCGATAACAAGGTCTTTGCCCATCCAATGCTGGTGGACCAGATTCTGACAAACCTGACGGAAAACGCAGCAGAAGCCATGCCCGGGGGCGGGGATTTGAAAATCGAACTGGTTCAGGATGATTATGATCCCGTTTCCGTGGGGATAGATCCGGCATACGCCCCGGGCCGTTATGTGGTGCTTTCCGTAACTGATACGGGATTCGGCATTTCAAAGGAAGAGACAGAGCGGATATTTGAGCCGTATTTTACCACCAAAGGCATGGGCGAGAGCAGCGGTATGGGGCTTGCTGTTGTGCACGGCATCGTCAATGACCTTGGCGGGCATATCAGGGTGGAGAGTGAACCGGGAAGCGGCAGCCGGTTTGAGTTGTTTTTTCCCGCAATTGACGATGAGAGTGTCTGATCCGGACCAGATTCTTATTTCTTTACTTGACAAAATCCCAGCCCTTTTCTAAAGTTTTGTAAAGCCGGTAAAATATCCGAAGCTTAACTGCAACCATTACCATCTAATTCATAGGATACATCCATGATAAATATAAATTCGCATCTGCTGGGGGACATGTTAAAGACCATGGGCATTATCACTGACCAGCAGCTTGAGGAAGCCCTGAAGGCCCAGAAGGGGTATGAGGCCGGAGAAGAAAAAAGCCCCAGTATGGATCCGGTGGAGTACATCACCAAAAGCCGTGAAAAGGAAAACGGCGTTCCCATGCTGGGACAGGTGCTTCTGGAAAAGGGGTTTATCACCAAAGACCTGCTCTCATCGATCCTGGCCATGCAGAACAAGCAGATCCGTGAGCTTCGCCTTTTAAGCAGCGAAAAATTGTCCCTGGTCATTCAGATCGGATATATTATCAACTCCACGGTTAACCTGGTCGATGTGCTGTCTTTGATCATGAAATATGCCAACATTGTGACGGATGCAACTGCCAGCACCCTGATGCTTCTGGACGAAAAAACAGGAGAACTCGTATTCAGCGTTCCCACAGGCCCGAATGCTGAAAAACTCAAAGACATCAGAATTCCCTCTGGTGTCGGCGTGGCCGGCTGGGTAGCCAAAAACCAGCAGTATGTGCTGGTGGACGATGCCCGGGATGACGCCAGGTTCTATCCGCATATCGATCATATGACCGGGGAACAGACCCGGTCCCTGCTCTGTGTCCCCATGCGGGCCAAACGCAAACTCATTGGTGTGCTTGAAGTCATCAATAAACGGGGGGATACCGGTTTTACACAAGACGATGCCCTGTTGCTCAATATTTTCTCTCACCAGGCAGCCATTGCCATTGACAATGCCATGCTTTTTGATTCACTGAAAAATCATGAGGTGATTCAGCGGTCAGCCGGGTAGCAGCCATTTATAAAAAGGATCTGACAGAGCCGCTTCCAGCGGCTCTGTTTGTTATTCAGGCGCTTTTTTTGAATCCTCACGCTTCCTGCCTGTCCCCTGACAGGCCTGACGCATTCAGGTGGAGATGCCCATTTTGGGCAGAATATACAACTGAAGCAGCAAATAAAGGGCGATAATACATAGGATAATAATGGCTTGGGTCATTGGAAATCTCCTTTTACGACAGCCAGTCCGTCTGCCTGTTCTTTCCTGTAATGAACCAAAGGTATTTCTGTTTTAACAATTGTCAAAGTTTTCCTGCGACTTTTGCTTCTTCAAAAGAGGCCATTTCACACATGATCCTGCAGGCGGCATCCACCATGTCAATGGCCAGAGCAGCCCCTGTCCCTTCACCTAAACGCATGCTCAGGTCAACCAGCGGTGTCAGCCCCAGGTGGTCAAGGGCACTCTGATGGGCGACCTCAGCCGAACGATGGCCGCTGATCATATAGGATATGACATCAGGATTGATCTGTGCCGCCACAAGGCCGGCTGCCGTTGAAATCACGCCGTCGAGCATGATCGCGGTTTTTTCTTTTGCAGCAGCCAGGATGGCCCCGGCAATACCTGCGATTTCAAATCCGCCGATTTTCTGTAGAATGATATATCCATCGTTCCCAGGGGGATTGTGAAAATCGAGGACTTTTTGAATCACCTTGGTTTTGTGTGCCAGCCCTTTGTCATCCACGCCTGTTCCGCGGCCTGTCGCAGCCTGCGGCGATATGCCGGTGACAGCGCAGATAATGGCAGTTGCAGCAGTGGTGTTGCCGATCCCCATTTCGCCCAGCCCGACAATGTCTATCGGATTCCGGTCATGGGCCTGCCTGAATGCTGTCATCCCCCCTTCCAGCGCCTGCATCACCTGATCTGCGGTCATGGCATCGCTGATGGCAAAATTCTGTGTTCCAAAGGCAACTTTTTGGGCCACCAGGTCCGGATGGGGCCGGAATGTATGGTTCACCCCCATATCAACGATTTTAAGACGGATATCATGGTGCCTGCACAGGACATTAATAGCTGCGCCGCCGTTTAAAAAATTCTCCACCATCTGCGCGGTCACATCTGAGGGAAACGCAGACACCCCTTCTTCGGTAATGCCATGGTCAGCAGCAAAAACAAAAAGATGCTTCTG
>CAZLNA010000048.1:0-9955 GCA_964560485.1 uncultured Desulfobacula sp.
TCATGGGGCGGATCAATACCAGATCCGGCTGATGGGCTAAAAATTTTTCAGGATCGTCATGATAGGAAAACCGTTGTTTTTCTGTCACCTGCACCGGGCGGTCATCATTTAAGGAAACACCGATAATGTTTGCATCGAGGCCAAGGTGAAAGAGGTTTTCCGTATGTGCACCGTAAAGCGAGATAATCCGGTTGAAGGGCCGGTGGACAATTATTTTTCTGCCCCGGTCATCAGTGATGAATCCGGGCTCTGATGTGTGAGCCTTTGCACTACATGCTCCGGGATAGACAACCCAGATCATTATACAGAGCAGAATAAGCAAACACGTTCCTGGTATACAGCGTGGGCTAAGGTATCGGATAGGTCACCTGCTTTGCTTTAATGGCTGGGTTATGGCTGACCTCAGCTGATACATTGAAAACCGTTTCTATAGACTTCCGGGTTAAAACAGTCTGGCTCGGACCTGAAAAGAGCACGCTTCCGTTTTTGATCATAAGGAGTTCATCTGCCCAGGCCGAAGCAAGGTTGAGATCATGAAATACGCTGATCACCGTCTTCTGGTTTTTCCTGCAAAGGGTTTTAATCTGTCTGAGAAGGTCAAGGGTGTGACAGATGTCCATATTGGAAAACGCTTCATCCAGCAGTAGAATCGGTGTGTCCTGGCAGAGCGCTCTGGCAAGAATACATCGCTGGCGTTCGCCGCCGGATAATTGTGTGACCACCCGGTCCTTGAATTCCAAGATGCCGCACAGTTCCATGCACTTTTCCGCCTTCTCAATGTCAGCGGGCATTGGCGCGCCAAAACGTCTGATATACGGATGGCGGCCCATCATGACCACTTCCATGACAGTGAACGGGAAATTGATATCAATCTCCTGGGAGACCAGAGCGATGTGTTTCGCCAGCCTCTTCTGGGAAAACCGGCCCATGGGGTGGCCGTCTATCCGGATCTTGCCGGCACCTGGTTTTAGAAACCCGGATATCAGGTCAAGGAGAGTGGTTTTTCCTGATCCGTTCGGCCCGAGAATGGTATAAAACTGCCCGGCTAGAAAAGTCGCAGAAATATTTTGAATGACCGGAAGGCCAGGCATGTATTCAAATGAGATATTTTCAAGGGTCAAGGTCATTTGGGCTACCCTTTCCGGCTTTTTTTAAATATCCAGCAGAAGACCGGCCCCCCGAGCAATGCAGTCAATACGCCAATGGGAATTTCATGTGGAAGAACTGCCCGGGTCAGTGTGTCCGCCCAGAGAAGGAGAGTACCGCCGCTGATCATGGACAGAGGGATCAGTTTCCGGTTGTCCGGCCCTGAAATCATTCGGATCATATGCGGGACAAGTAAACCGATGAATCCAATAATGCCAGAGACTGAGACGCATACCGCTGCCACAAGAGAGCCGGAAATCAAAAGAATGAACATGGTCTTTTTCATGTTAACACCAAGGCTTGCAGCAGATTTCGGTCCCAGGGAAATCAGATTTAAATCACGCGAATAAAAAAGCGCCACTGCAGCGCCTGCCAGCAGAAAGATAAAAACAGCTGTTGCATTGGCCCAGGTCCGGGAAGCAAAACTGCCCATAAGCCAGAAAATGATGACAGACACCTGTTCGTTTGCGACAAATTTTAAAAAACTGATGCCGGCGGATAGAATGGCTGCAACGATGATTCCCGACAAAATGAGATTATTGGACGACAATCCTGCCATGGGGTTTTGCGATGAAAAAGACAAAGAGATGACAAACAAAAGGGTAATGCCTGCGCCTGCAAAAGCAAACAACGGCACAGAAACAGCTGCCGCACCCAGGTTGAGCAGGATGGCGACACTGGCCCCGAACGCAGCTCCGGCAGAAACCCCAAGCGTATAGGGGTCGGCAAGCGGATTAAGCAGGATTCCCTGGAAAATGACGCCGGAAAGGGCAAGCGCTGCTCCCACACAGACACAGGTCAATATTCTCGGCAGCCGGATATCCCACACAACCGCAAGATGCGTGGGATCAAAACGGATGTCGGGAAAAAGACCGGTCAGCTTATGAAGAATGATAAACAGAATATCAGGCGTCGGAACGCTTAGATATCCCATGGAAAGGGAGACCAGGATGCTTAAAACGAGGAAAAGGGAGAAAAGGACCACCAGATATCCCATTCTCCCTTTTGTTGTTATGGCAACCGGTATACGCAAAAAGATGCCATAATGTTACAGGACTGCGCCTGAACCCGCCGCCTTTCCCGGCCGGGGCCAGGCGGGGAAAAAGGTTGACTGATTATAAGACCCGATTCTGCAGTACAATATTTCACTATACAGGGTTTTAAGAACAATGGTCTTTCGGGTGTTCATAAAGGGGAAATGGCAATGTTTCATGTGGAACATTTTTCGGCGCAGCCCGACAACATCCTGAATTTTAATCTTTTTCATAATATTCACCTCGTCAATTATGATCTGTTTTGGACAGGCAGAATAAAAAAACCCACACCAGAATTTTTTCTGGCATGGGAACCGTTTTACCCCATGGACTTGTTTGAGTACTGCCCTGGTCCTCGCAGGCAAATTGCCTTTGTTTCAGGCAGGTCTTCTGACTTCCGGATCCATTTACTGGCCACGCCTTCCCGTTACATTTCAGCAAACAGTGGCTTTTGTGGCGGTCATCCCCGGTTACAGCGGCGGGTCCGTTCCTGATTTTCACAGGATTCCCTTTTTTACTAAAACACCTGAAAACTATGGGTCAGGATAGCAGATCCGCTTTTTTAGTCAAGAAAATTATCAGGACCGATGAAAAAGATGAAACCATTTAATTTTCAAGGGTAGGATCAGCGGGATACAAAAATCTTTTTGTTCAACACATCCATTCGGTCAAAAGCAACTGAGAGCGAAAAAAGAACGGACAGGATTACAGCAAAATATTCAGTATAAAAAATACACAGCATGATGGCAATCTGGTATTTGATGGCAACCAGTGGAATGGATCCGCCCAGAATCTGACCGGTCATCATTCCGGGCAGGGAGACCAGGCCGATGGTGGCCATGGAGGCAATCCTCGGAGAGATCGCGGCCAGAAAACTTTCTTTAAAGTAAGGGGTAAGGGTGTGAATTCTGCTGTTGATCAGCGAGAGGGTGTAAAGATATACTTTTTCATCTTTTCGAATACCTGTATAAAACCGGTCCAAGCCGACGATGAGGCTTCGCAGGCAATTTCCCAAAAGCATACCGCCGATGGGGATCAGGTATTTGGCATCAAAAAGGTAATCAATCCGGGCCACCTGGTAATTAAAGAAGAAAAGCACGGTGCAAAAGGGAATGATCAGGGCAAAAAAGACCGGGATAAAAAAAAGACGGACCTTTAAACGGCTGGAACGAATAATAGACTGACAGGCAATCGACACCATGATCAAAAGATAAAGACAATTGAGCAGTGCAGAATTATAGCGGAATAAAAACTCAAGGTAGAGTCCGACAAACCCGAGTTGAAGACACATCCTGGTGACTGCGGCTGTCAGAGACCGGTTGATAAAAAGGCCAAGCCTGTGGTTGATATAAAAGACAGGGACAAGAAAGACCATCAACGCTGCCAGAGATGAAATACTCAGATCTTCAGCACCCATCAATTACCACCTGTTTATATGGAGGACGGCGTGCTGATGCCAGATCTCATCATGGGAGACAATGATCATTGTTTTGTCCTGTTGTAAAATCTTATCGGTTACCCGGTCTTTCATTTCTGCATCCAGTGCAGACGTGGGCTCGTCGAGCAGCCAGACAGGCCGGTCAATGACAAATCCGGTCATCAGCCCCAGCCGCTGACGCTCTCCGCCGGACAGATCTGAAACCTCCTTATGTTCCAGATCTGCGGGCAGATCAAAAAATTCAAGCCACGGGGAAAGCTGATCCGGGTCTGCCAGCGACGGACAATTGCAGTGAATACTGAGCATGGCGAACCACTCTTTGACAGGGACGGCCGGCAGATCAACATCCTGGCTCAGATAAAACAGTTGTGAGCGTATAGCCTTGATATGGTCCGGATCAACAGGGCGTTTGCCGATAAAAACCTTGCCGCTGTCAATGGGCTCGTATCCGAGAAGGATTTTAAGAAACGTTGTTTTCCCGGCACCGGATCTGGCAGAGATCAGGTGTTTTTCCCCTGAAGCCACAGCCAGTGAAAAATTATTGAAGATCTCTTTATTGCCGCGCTTGAGAAAAACGTTTTCAAATCGAATCATGGGTAAATTTATATCGGGTTTCATGTCCACGGTCAGTAAAGGCATACTATACGATATCTGATGCGGGATTTCCACAGGATTTCCAGCAGGCATGCCGACCAATTCATTCCGGGGTATTTAACTGCAGGGAGTGATTGCTTTTTGCTGGCGTCGCCTGTATGCTCAGACGTTAAGGAATAAGCATGCAGAGCCAATGAAATTTGACAAATACCATATCGCGTCCGCCATCAAGGCAAATCTTGCCCGACAAGGGTTTAAGCGGCCCACCGATATTCAGTACAAGGCGATTCCGCCGATCCTGAATGGAGAGGATGTTCTGGCGGTTGCACAGACGGGTACGGGTAAGACCGCCGCTTTTGCAATTCCGGTGATTGACCGGATTGCCAAACTTAAGCGGTCGAGAAAAACGCGGGGAATTCGATGCCTGGTCATGGTGCCGACACGTGAGCTGGCCGTCCAGATTAATACGGTTTTCTGTCAGCTTGCCGGCAATACACGGGTTAAAAGCCTGGCTGTCTATGGCGGTGTTGAACAGGACGCGCAGATTGATCGCCTGATAAAGGGTGTGGATGTGCTGGTGGCGACACCCGGTCGAATGTTTGATTTAATCAGTCAGGGGGTTGTTTCTCTGGACAGGCTTGAAACCCTGGTTCTTGATGAAGCGGATCAGATGCTTGATCTGGGGTTTATAAACGATATCAAAGCCATAAAAAAGAAGCTTAAAACCCGCCACCAGACGCTTTTTTTCAGCGCCACCATCAATAAGCAGATCAAAAAGCTGGCATTTTCCCAGGTCCGTTCAAATGCGATCCGTATCCAGGTCTCGCCTGACGACCCGGTGTCAAAAAATGTTTCTCATTCAGTTGCATTTGTGCGGATGGATGATAAACGTTTTTTTCTTCGCCGGTTTATCAAGGCATACCCAAAAGAGAGGATTCTTGTATTTGTCAGAACCCGGGTCCGTGCGGAGCGGGTGTTTAAAGCGCTTGAAAGATCAGGGATCCGAAGCCAGACGCTGCATGGTGAAAAAGATCAGGCTGAGCGGGAATCGGTTCTGGCCGTATTTAAAAAAGGAGATTGCCGCGTCCTGATCGCAACCGATGTCAGTGCCCGGGGGATTGATATCCCAAACGTTTCATTTGTGATTAATTACGATCTGCCGGATCAGGCGGAAACCTATGTCCACCGGGTTGGCCGTACCGGACGGGGGCGCCGGAAAGGAAGCGCACTGTCATTTTGCAGTCAACGGGAGCGCCCGCTACTCGAAGCGATCCAGCAGTTGCTGCCGTACCCCATCAGCGAAATCGCCATCAGCAAAAACGAATATGCTGATACTCTGGTTCTTGAAGAGGGGCAACAGGACCTGAGAGCAATGATTCTTGAACATGAAGCAAGAGGGAAAAAGGGCAGAAAACGAAAAGGCCGTTCCTGAATTCAGCAAATTTATTGAAGTTATAGGAAAATCATTTGCCATTCCTTTGGTTTTTCAATAAATCCAACACAATACAAACAATTCTGTAACCTGATTTTAACTTGATTTTTTTTCGTATTGTCTATAAGAACTTCTGTCAGCCTGCCTTGCATCTTCTTCTGGAACGCTTTCCGGGCACGATCCGGCAAAAAGAGTGTCAAGCGCAATATAAATTGAAACGCAACCGTTAAACAATACAAGCCCATAAAAAAGAGAAAATCGATGATTCGTAATATCCTAAAACCGTTCCAAACGGCAGTCCTCCTTTATATATGCTTTACTTTGTTCATGGCTGTTCAGCCTGCAGGTGCAGCTGTGCTTGATTTTAACATCGGGTTTCCCACCAGCGGAAGCATCGATTATGTCAACGACGGCGACGGAACTCCTGACGCACTCGTGGGCAGCGCCATTGACGTGGATTATGTGATTGGCGGACAGACCCCTTTAAATGACGGTATTGATGCGGACTGCATTGACTGTCTCCTGAGTTTTACCACAGGCCCGCTGTCGCACTATAACGGCTCTGACAGATGGGATTTTTCTGGCGGCGGTACCATCACCATCATCGGCGGCGTCGATTTTAAGCAGACAGCTGACGACATCCCTCAAGGAACGGTTCTGCTGACAGGGACCTTTACTGCGGCCAGCGTGATTAAATTTGAACTGCCGGGAAATTATGAATTCCGGATTGCAGGCGGTTCATTTATTGATACGAAAAATGAAAAACTGCTTGAATATTACGGTCTGCCAGCTGATGTCTTATATGCCGGGGGTATGAACATCAGTTTTTCTGCGATAGCAGGCGACAACGACGACTTTACAAGCGATGAACTATATTCAGGCGATGTGACCAACACCCCTGTCCCGGTTGTATCCTCACTGCTGCTTCTTGGAAGCGGGCTGGCAGCCGGTTTTTTCAGGCGTAAAAAGAAGGCTTGAAATAAAGAGCGATTAAACAAAACAGCAGGCCCGCGGCCGGGATCAGGTCAGACAGACCTCTTCTTTGAGCAGGCAGCAGGCGATTTTGTGCAGGGGCCGCCCTGATGGATCATAGGCCAGGTTTTCCGGCTGGATCAGTTTGTTCATCACACATCCTTCAGGAATACAAAGGCCGAAGAGGTCCTTTTCATTGATTCTGGGGGTAGGCACCAGGCGGTTTTCTCTGATTTCAAAGGAGTGCAGGGCAAGGTCCTCACAGATCGGGCACTGGTAGACCCGGCCGTTGGGAAAGATAAAATAATTGTCAGCCACATTCCCGGCACATTCAAACGGTTCATTCGTTTCAAGAAAGACCTTCGGATAGATAACCGGAATATTCAAACGGGCAATTTCCTGGGCCACTCTGGGAATCATTTCCAGCCAGGCCGACTTGTTGACCTGGGTGCCGTGCTGAATCGTTTCAGATCGTTGAAAGTTTGGCTTTTCAGGGATTGCCGAGTTCCCCCGCATGCCGATGACCTGAATGAAAAAACGCTGGATGCCCAGGTTTTGAAGCAGGTCCGGCATGCGTTCAAGTTCATGGATATTCTGATCCGAAACCGTATAGATCATTGAGCAGGAAAACCCTTTGGCCGCAGCCTTGCGGATGCCTGCCAGAACCGTGGTATAACACCCTTCCCCCCGAATGGCATCATTAGTCTTCGCTGTTGCGCCATCCAGTGAAAAACTTAAGAAATCAAGGTCAGCCGGGTTTATTTTGTCCACAACGTCATGAAAGAGATAGCCGTTGGTGTCAACAGTGATGGATTTAAAGCCCATTTCACGGGCAGACAGGACCACTTGATCAAGGTCCGGGTGGAGCGTGGGTTCTCCGCCAAGGATGACCAGGTTGGTCTTAGACGCTTTTGTTTTAAAAATGGCCAGCCATTTTTTTATGGTGGAAAGATCAAGCCGGGAATGGCCATGTTCTTTTTTATTGATATAGCAATGCGCACAGCAAAGGTTGCACTGTGTGAGGATGTGAAAAAACAGGTTACAGGCATCCTTGGAAAAGGCAACGGTCCGGTGCTTCATTTCACCCCATGCATTGTTTGGTGAAATTCGGGTCAAATGGAACCGGGTAAGACCCGTCAAAGCAGGCCTTGCAAAAATTTTGTTCCGGATTTTCTACCCCTGAGGCTTCAAGCATGCCTTCAATGGAAAGATAATGCAGAGAATCGAGTCCAAGGTATTTGCGCAGCTCTTCCACCGGTTTCTGTGCGGCAATCAATTCGCCTTTTGACGAAAAATCAATACCGTAATAACAGGGGAATTGATGCGGCGGACAGGAAATACGCATATGAACCTTGTTGACCCCGAGTTCCCGAAGCGCCCTGACACGCGTTTTAGCGGTTGTCCCCCGAATAATGGAGTCTTCTATGATAATGATATCCTTGCCTTTGATCAGATCCCTTACCGGGTTAAGCTTGACGCGGACGGCAAAATCCCGCATGGACTGGGTGGGCTGGATAAAGCTTCTGCCCACATAGTGGTTTCGGATCATGCCCATTTCAAAAGGGATGCCGGATTCTTTGGCATAGCCGATGGCCGCATATACCCCTGAATCCGGGAAGGGCATGACCAGGTCTGCATCTACATGGGATTCCTGGGCCAGTCGCTGGCCGTGCGCTTTTCGCATTTCATAGACATTTTTTCCGTCAATGGTGGAGTCCGGGCGGGCAAAATAGATGTATTCAAAAATGCACAATGATTTGTGGGGTGCTGATTTAGGATGTTTAAGGCTTTGGATGCCGTCCTCATTGATAATGACAATCTCGCCGGGATCAAGCTCCCGGATGAATTCCGCCTGGATCAGATCAAAGGCGCAGGTTTCTGATGCCAGGACATAATGTCCGTTCATTTTTCCCAATGCCAGAGGGCGGAAGCCGTTGGGATCTTTCATCCCGATGATTTCACCTTTGCAGGTGAGCAGGATCATGGAATAGGCACCTTCAATTTTCGACAGGGCCTTGAGAATGGCGGTTTCATAATCGCCGCTCACCAGATTTTTAATAAAGAGGTGTAAAAAGATTTCCGAATCCATGGTGGTTTGAAAAATGGACCCTTTTTCCTCGAGTTCATTTCTAAGGATGTGGGCATTCACCAGGTTGCCGTTATGGGCCAGGGCATAGGATCTGTGGCGGTGATTGACAATGAACGGCTGGGCATTGGAAATCACGGAGTCCCCTGTGGTGGAGTACCGGACATGGCCAATGGCAGACCCGCCTTCAATTCGTTCCAGGTCTTTCATATTAAAGATTTCCGGAACCAGGCCCATGCCTTTATGGGAAAAGATTTTATCATTCACTCCCCGGTTGACCGAGATGCCGGCACTTTCCTGCCCTCTGTGCTGGAGGGCGTAAAGGCCGAAATATGTGATTTTGGCAGCTTCGGGATGTTTGTAAAGGCCAAACACCCCGCACTCGTCTTTAGGGCGCTCACTCGGGGTAAACAGATCGCTTTGGGGGTTGCTCACTATCTTATGCATGGGTGTTTTCCTGGTGATAGGACTGGATCGGGTTAACGGTCAGCCCGCCCTTTCCAATGACTTTTTTAATCGCTTGAATTGCTGAACAAATGGCTTTTGTGCCGTCTGTTGTTGTGGAATACGGTATTTTATATTTGATAGCAGCCCTCCGGATTTCATAACCGTCCCGTTTGGTCTGGCTGGAGGCACCGGTGTTGAGTATGAGCTGGATTTCATTGTTGGTAACGGCATCGACGACGTGTGGCCGGCCTGCGGAGACTTTTTTCACCACCTGGGTGGGAATATCGTTTTCCTCCAGGAACATGGCAGTACCCCGGGTGGCCATAATGGTGAATCCCATGGCATGAAAATTTCTAACCACAGAAAGGGCAGCCTCTTTGTCCTTGTCCTGAACCGAGATAAACACGGTTCCTTCCTTGGGAAGCTTCTGACCGGCAGCGAACTGGGCCTTGGCCACGGCCGCACCCAGATCAGGATCAATTCCCATGACCTCTCCTGTGGATTTCATTTCAGGGCCCAGCACCGGGTCAACCTTGTCAAACCGGTCAAAGGGCATGACCGCTTCCTTTACACAATAATACGGCGGGACAATTTGTTTGGTCAGGCCCAGTTCCTTGAGCGTGAAGTGCATGATGTGGGTGAACACTTCCGAGTCGCTCTGGTAGCCCATGTAGCCCGGAACGTCGCGGCCCTGCAGGTATTCGCGGATGGGCACGAACGCCGTGTTCTCCCCGTTGGTCATGGTGCAGATGCCCTGGATGAAGAACGGGTGGCAGGCGTAGAGGTTGATGGCGTAGTTGGTGTTC
>CAZLNA010000049.1:0-6773 GCA_964560485.1 uncultured Desulfobacula sp.
CAGGTCACCTATATGGTCATCACCCATAAAAAGAAAAGAATCGAAAGCATCCAGAAAAGCATTCTGGCCCTCTTGAATGACTTTTATTTTGTGGATACGGTGACCGCCAGTTTATATTATCCCCGGGACCGGGTCTCATATCGGTCAATGGTCTTATTCGGCACCCGGGGAAACCTTCAGGTGGCCGAATACGTGTATCATTACCTGTACCGGACCGGAAACAGGCTCTGGCGCCGGAACAAGGCCGTATCGGGCTATACCGGAAAGGATAAGGTCTCCTTTGACATGGGCTTTACCAGGGGGATCAGAACAACCCTTGAAAAGGCCCTATCTCAAGGTGCTGGCGGCGGTGGCAAGGCTGTGGCCCTTTCCTTTGACGCCCTGGTTTCTGTCATGCAAAGTAAAAACAGGGCGGAAGTTTCCAGGGTTTTCCCGAAATTGAGAAAATCAGCCTATGGATCCCATTTCAGGGGCGCGGCCTATGAAAGCGGATACCAAAAAGGGAAATCCACAGTGATCAAAAAAGGGATTCACCATAAACAGACCGGACCGGCAGGCCTTCTGACCTGAGGATATTTATGGAAAAGAATGTTTTGCAAAAAGGCCCTGTAACGGCAGGGGCGCAATATTTACCGGGACTTTCTGCGCATACAAGGGTATACTGCCATTTTTTACATCCATTTTAAGGAGCCAAGAGTATGAAAGGTATCATAGCGGGAATATTAATCAGTTTGATGGCAGTGCCGGCAGCCCATGCAAAGGTGGTGGCCAAAGTCGGGAATTTGGAAATCACGGAACAGGAGGTGGCCAGGAGGATTCAGCAGATGCCCCCCCAGTATCAGAGCGCATTTGCATCGGAACAGGGGAAAAAAAAGTTCATTGACCAGCTTACCCAGGAAAAGCTCATCTATCTTCAGGCCAAAAAGGAAAACTATGACACCAATGCAGACGTGTTGAAGCAATTGGATCAGGTAAAGCAGGGCCTGATGATCCGGCAGTATATGACGGATACCCTGTCGAAAATCAAGGTTTCCGAAGAGGAAATGAAAAAATACTATGATGAGCATGGGGCCCAGTTCATGGCCGGGGCAAAAGTCATGGCCAAGCATATCCTGTGCAAGACCGGGGAAGAGGCCAAGGCCGCAAGGGACCGTGTCCTCAAGGGCGAAGAGTTTGAGGATGTGGCCAAAGAGGTGTCCACAGGGCCCAGCGGCAAAAAAGGCGGAGACCTGGGATGGTTCTCAAAGGGACAGATGGTTCCTGAATTTGAAAAGGTTGCCTTCAGCCTGGAGAAAAATGGAGTGAGCGAGCCGGTAAAGACCCAGTTCGGATACCATATTATCAAGGTGTATGACAAAACGGCTGAAACGGTAAAATCCTTTGAAGAGGCAAGGGCTGAGCTGGAACAGAAACTGAACCGGACCCGGCAGAAGCAACATATGGATGAGATGATCCTGAAGCTGAAACAGGAGCACACCGTAACCGTCTATTAGCTGCCGGTGCGGATCCTGCGCCTTGATTTGACCTGGCTGTCAGGCAATGGGGGCCGCAAGCCCTTGGACAGAAACCCCAGCCCTGCCGTTTTCGGCAGGGCTTTTTTGTTTGCCCCCAATAGTCATCCCTCCCTGGGTTTAATCGGAATTATATTCTGGGGACAATTATGGGACGCATTTCTGCAAAGGCTTGGGCCGATGATCCGGACCCGAAATGCCCGGACAACTCCATAGGGATCAAAGGACCGGACGGTTTTGGGTCTCAATGCCAATTCAAAGGGTGCCCAAGTTGCCATACTCATTTTGGCCTTGCTGCCCTTTGTTTTCTGGAAATATTGGTTTGGCTCAATGGTTCTTTCCTGTATTTGGGCGTTCTTTAAATTTTTTGGATGTCCGCCATAAAAGATAAGCCAGCAAAAGGGCCTGGAACCCGAAAAAGATTGAAGTCATGATATTCATCGTCCGGCTGATATTGAGTACGATATGGAGCTCTTCTGCAAAAAGATGACGGTTGATGTTTCGCAGGATAAAAAATTCGATAAAACCGATAACAATCACTTTGTGTTTTATCGGGTCACGGGAAGCCATCCAGGCCAGATAACCGAGAACGAATGCAAAGGACCCGATTATTCTGATAAAATAGATGGGCGTGGCGGTCCATTCCAGGGTCCCTCCATAGAAGGAGACAGCGGTCTTCTGGAAATCAATTGACACCATCAGGCCAAGACCGAAAACAAGATGAAAGATGGCGATGAAAATCAGTACGGCTTTGAGTTGGTTGATAGAAGTCATCATGGAAACCGACCATATTTTATGGGGTAATTGCAACTATTTAAATCTTAACAATTATGGTTACATTTATCTGATAAACTTGTATAGTATACAAGCATATATTTTTTTTGAGAATCGTCTCAGGTGTTGCTCGACTCTTTAAAACGCTGTTCCGGCGCAGAATTGAATATTGATCTCTTCATGCTTGACAATAAAATTATATGGCGAAGTCATCATTATCATCAATTTAAATTGTGGAGGGAAATCATGGAAGTCAAAGACTATTGTAAAGCCATGCTGGCCGAGGTTACTGCGTGGAAAGAAAAACTGGAAGCCATGAAAAAAGTTGCAGACACCTATGGCTCTGCGGAAAAAGAGAAAATACTGCCGCTCATAGGACAGCTTGACCAGGAGGTGACTGCGGCCCAGGCCCGCGTTGATCAGCTGGAAAATGAATGTCCGTCTGACTGGTCCCCCATGAAAAATGAACTGGACGATCTTTTCGGGACAGTCGGCAGCAGTGTTGACCGGGCCTGGAGAGATCTTGAAGGTGGTAATGTAGGAGGATAAGAAAAACGCGTTTGGGATTTTGGTTATGATCTGCACATGAAAGGCCTTGGCGTTATAATGCTTGAGGCCTTTCGTTTTAATGAGGACCCAAGAATTCTAATCTGTGGGGGCAAATGAAAACACTGGATACGAAGGTTGTGGTTATCGGTGCGGGTATATCCGGTCTGGCCTGTGCCAGGACCCTTATGGCCTCGGGCATGGATTTTCTAATTCTTGAAGCCGGTCGGAAAATTGGCGGCCGGATACAGTCCGATCATGTTGACGGGTTTATCCTGGACCGAGGATTCCAGGTTCTCCAGACCGCATACCCTGAGGCCCGTCGGCAGTTGAATTTGAAAAAGCTTGAATTACGACCGTTTTCCCCGGGGGTTGCCGTAAGGAAAAATGGGAAATTGTATTATCTTTCCGATCCGGTTCGAAGACCAAAAGATTTCTGGGGTACCCTGACATCACCCATTGGAACCCTGAAAGACCGTTTGAAGATTCTGCAACTTTTTCTTGAAAACCGGATCAAAGGGTCCAGTGGAATTTTTGAATCTCCTGATATCCCCGCCATGGAGTTTTTGCGGTCATACCGATTTTCCGACCGTATCATACAAAGTTTTTTCAGGCCGTTTTTTGCCGGAGCCTGCCTTGATCCGGAAATAAGGGCCTCAAGCCGGGTCTTTCGTTACCTTTTCAATATATTTGCATCCGGTGATGCTGCTCTTCCGGCAGGAGGAATGGGTCAGATTCCCGCGGATCTGATGGAAGGCATCCCGCAGGACACAATTCAATTCGGCATGAAAGCCGAATCGATTGGCCAGGGGAGGGTGATCCTGACAAATGGACAGGAAGTCCGGTGCAAAAAGATTGTGATTGCAGCACAGGGCCCCGAAACACAGCGGCTGCTAAAAATCCCCGGGGCGTCTGTCTCCCTAAGAGAAAAATGCCTCTATTTTTCTGCAAAGACGCCTCCTGTAAGCGAACCTTTTCTGATTCTGAACGGCCAAGGAAAAGGGCTTATCAACAATATTGCCATACCGACACTGGCCGCACCTTCCTACTCTTCCTCCGGCAGACACCTTATCGCAGTTGTTGTTCTTGGAGACCTTCCGGATGAGGAAGAAGGGCTGGAAGAATCCGTTCGAAAAGAGTTGGCAAACTGGTTTGGGGAGTCCGCTCAAACTTGGCAACACATAAAAACATATCACATTGACCATGCCCTGCCGGACCAGTCTCCGCCGATATCAAATCCGGAAAAGGCAGAAAAAAAAGTCAGTGAAGGGATTTACACCTGCGGGGAATATCAGAGCGTACCGGGGATTCAATGGAGTCTGCTGTCCGGGCGTCTGGCCGCAGAACAGGTCATAAAAGAGGAAAAAATATCTTAAACAGATGCTGCGGCATTCCGTTTATGGGTAGAAAAGCATTTTTGAAGGCAGACAGAACAACGGACCGTTTGGGACAGGAGGGTAATATGGATTTGAAAAATTATTTTGAAAACACCAGCGGAACAGGGATTTTATCAACCTCAGACAGCAATGGCCATGTGGACGCAGCCATTTATTCAAGGCCCCACTTTCTGGAGGATCAAATTGCGTTTATCATGCGGGACCGGCTTTCCCACAAGAACCTTGGCTCCAATCCCCATGCGGTCTATCTGTTTATCGAAGACGGGCCGGGGCACAAGGGAAAAAGGATCTATCTGACCAAGGTAAAGGAAGAGAAAAATTCCGAGCGGATCGATTTGCTCAAAAGAAGGAAAAAGGACTCAAATTCCGATGAGGATACATTTCTTGTATTTTTTGACTTGGATCATGAAAGACCTCTGATCGGTGATGATCATCAAGACCAGGGTTAAAAAATGGCTATCCAGGACTCCCGGATAAAAAAGCTCAATCACTCTGGAGCGGTTGACGGGGAATATGTGTTGTACTGGATGCAGCAGTCTCAGAGGGCTGAAGAAAACCACGCCCTGGAGTATGCCATTCATGAGGCCATCAGGCAGGAAAAGATGGTCATTGTGATCTTCAGTTTGACAGAAAATTATCCGGACGCCAACCTGCGGCACTATACCTTTTTGCTAGAAGGGCTCAAAGAGACGAAAAAGACCCTTGCCAAGAGAGGCATCCAACTGGTTTTCAGAATCGGCCATCCGGTCAGGGAGGTGCTTGATGTCGGGCAGAAAGCCTCCATGATTGTTTGTGACCGGGGATATTTAAAACATCAAAGAGCCTGGCGTAAAGAGGTTTCAGAAATAGCACGCTGCCCTGTTGTTCAAGTGGAAACAGATGTGGTGATTCCCCTAGAAGAGGTATCCGACAAGGCAGAGTATGCGGCATACACCATCCGTCCCAAAATCAGCCGCCGGCTTGATCAATATCTCATCCCCGTTGATGAGGTTGAGGTAAAGCACCCGTCTTTAAGGATATCAATAGAGGGTGCGGAACTGGAAAATACAAAAAACACCCTGAGGGGTCTGAATATAGATGACAGCATTGCACCTGTATCCCGGGTTTTCAAGGGCGGAACATCCCAAGCAAAAGCCCGTTTTGACATGTTTTTAGACCAGCATCTGTCAAGATATGCCGCCCATCGAAACCAACCCAAGTATTTAGATGTCTCATGCATGAGCCCATACCTTCACTTCGGTCAGATTTCACCCCTGTACCCTGCTTTAAAAATAAAGGCCCTCAAGAGTATGGGAGATGAGGCAGAGGTCTCCTACCTGGAAGAGTTGATTGTCAGAAGAGAGCTGGCCGCAAATTTCGTGTATCATAACAGGGCATATGATTCTCTGGACGGTCTGCCGGCATGGGCACAGAAAACCCTGGCAGATCATGCAAAAGATATCCGCGAATACGATTACTCAAAATCAGAGCTTTTGGAATGCCGAACCCACGATGAATACTGGAATGCCGCCATGAAAGAGATGATTCTTACAGGTTTCATGCACAATTATATGCGGATGTACTGGGGAAAGAAGATTCTTGAATGGAGCAAAACCCCTGAAACGGCGTATAAAATCATCATGGATTTGAATAACGCCTACTTTCTAGATGGACGGGACCCCAATTCCTATGCAGGGGCTGGCTGGATCTTCGGTCTTCATGACCGGGCTTGGCCTGAACGACCCATATTCGGTAAAATCAGGTATATGGCCGCATCAGGGCTTGAAAGAAAATGCGACATCAAGGGGTATGTGAAAAGGATCAATTCACTATCTCCTTTAAGGGGGTAAACAATGGAATATAAAGATGTTTCAACGGAAAATCTTGGTCAGGTGACCGTTCTAAATGAGCTGGGAAAAAAGGTAAGGTTATCAAGCCTGTGGCGCCAGAGAACGGCTGCTTTGGTTTTTGTCAGGCATTTCGGATGAGTCTTCTGCCGTCAGCAGGTGGCTGATCTTGCACATAAATCCGGGCGCTTCAGGGAAAAGAAGGCAGATCTTGCGGTAATCGGGTCTGGTGATCCGTTTCACTTCAAGGAATTCCGCGAGAAAACAGGATACAACGGGTTGCTTTTATCCGACCCTTCCCTGCAGGCGTTTTCGGTTTTGGGGTTTTCAAACAGCCTGATGGGATTTATGGGTATGGGATCTGTATTTAAAGCGGCAAGAGCATTGAAACAGGGGCATCGCCAGGGTTCGATCCAGGGAAGTGCATTGCAGCTTGGTGGCGCTGTTGTCGTAAATCCTTCAGGTGGGGTCCTCTATTTTTTTGCAGGAAAAAAAGCCGGGGATCATCCGGACCCCGATGATCTGCTGAAGGCAATTGAGAAATAATCAGTTTATAATGGCTCCTCCATAACCCGCCCATTTTTGAATTGATTTCAGAAGAATAGAATCACATGCTGAAAATAAGGAAGCGTCACCAATCATACAATACAGGAAAAGGAGATCAAGCATGGCATACGATTTTAATGCAGCAGAAGCATTTGAAATGGCAATTCAAATTG
>CAZLNA010000049.1:6783-9942 GCA_964560485.1 uncultured Desulfobacula sp.
TTTAACTCCGAAGAAATTTTGGAAATTGCATGCCAAATTGAAAGAAATGGTGCTGCATTTTATAGAAAAGCAGGGTCGCTCCAGGACAGAAAGGAAGACAAGAATTTTCTTGAAACCATTGCAAAAATGGAAGACCGCCATCGAGCCGGGTTTGAAGAGATGAAAACCGCTTTGTCTGATATGGAGAAAAATAAGACAGCATTTGATCCAAACGACGAGCTGTCATTGTACCTGAAAGCCATGGCCGATGCCCATGGCGGTGAAGGTAATCCGGATGTGACACAGCAGCTGACCGGCAAGGAATCCATGGCCCAGATTATTGAGACGGCCATCGGTTTGGAAAAGGAGTCCATTTTATTTTACATCGGCCTGAAAGATATGGTCCCGCCGAAACTGGGGCGCAAGAAGATAGATCAGATTATTCGTGAGGAACAAAAGCATGTTGCTCAACTCACAGGTTTTCTTAAAAAGGCGAATGGTTAGCCGGACAGGTGTTGGCTAGTCTTTAAAGGATATTAACATAAACAGATAAAAGGGGGCTGATGATAAGATTAAAAGAGTCCGTTCTCGTTGAGAGACCCCTGGATTATGTTTTTAGATACACCAGTGATTTCAGTCATATTCAGGAGTGGGACCCGGGTGTTGTCTCGTCTGCTCTGTGCCGCCCGGACAAAACCGCTGCCGGAACGGCATATGATTTGGTGCTGAGGTTTGGCCCCTTCCGTCCGAAAATGACATATGAAATTCTTGAATACAGGCCTTTTTCAAAGGTTGTACTGCAGGGCAGGGCAGATTCGTTTAGCGCAACCGATACGATTGTTTTCACCAGAACAGCCAGTGGAACACAAATTGACTATCAGGCAGATATCCGGTTCCATGGGGTTGGCAATCATATGGAACGAATACTTTCTCCTGTAATGAAACAAATAGGAAAGAAGGCCATGGCAGGCCTTGAAAAGAAACTTGCCGGAACCAAAACTCGGTCCAAGAAAACGATGTGGTTTCAATCCGGTTCCGGCCTGCTAGATTATCTTGCCGATCATTCCATCGTTCCTGGAATGTTTATGTTCAGCCGTTTCGGGTATGATTTGAGTCAAAGATTTTGGACAGAACCCAATGGTACTTTGTATGGGAAAAAAATCGTATTGACCGGCGGTACCTCAGGGATCGGAAAGGCTGCCGCGTTTAAGCTTGCAGAAAAAAAGGCGTTTTTAACCATTATCGCCAGGAACCGTGCAAAGGCTGAACAGGTTCAAAAGGAAATTGTTGAAAAGACCGGTAACCCCCATATTGATTTTCTGATTGCAGACTTAAGCCTGAAGCAGGACATAAGGAATGCGGCAGCAAAGCTTAAATCCGCCAAAAAGTCCATTGAGATCCTGATTAACAATGCCGGTGCGTTGTTTAATGAACGAAAATTCACATCGGAAGGATTGGAGCGAACCTTTGCAACAGATCTTTTCGGTGTTTTTTACCTGACACAATTGCTCAAAGATGCCTTTAAGCCATCAGGAGATGCCAGGATTATTAATGTGTCCTCGGGTGGTATGTATACCCAGAAAATAGATGCGGAGGATCTAGAAAACAGCCAGGGGCAGTTTAATGGGGCCAAAGCCTATGCCCGGGCGAAAAGAGGTGTCGTCATTTTGACCCGGATCTGGGCCGAGCAGTTTAAAAAACATGGAATCAGCGTAAACGCCATGCATCCCGGGTGGGTGGATACGCCGGGTATTGAAAGGTCCCTGCCTGAATTTCATCAGCTGGTGAAACCCATATTAAGAACACCTGAACAGGGTGCGGATACCATTGTCTGGCTGGCATCTTCCAAGCGGGCGGGGCAATATACGGGGCTGTTCTGGCTGGATCGGCGCCCCCACGAAACAGCGGTTTTCCCCGGAACCCGTGAGTCAAAAAATGACCGGGGCACCCTGTGGCATAACCTAAATGCAATGGCCGCCGATATGCCTTTATTGTAAGGGTGTGATGTTGATTTTCTCATATAAAATAAGTGATTTTTAACACCAATTCTGGCCGTCAAAAAAATCTTTATCTCCCACGGCCGGAAAATGGTAAACAACCATAATCATTTCAATCAAGTGAAAGGAGAAGAAGATGAAAGTGTTTCGAATGGGTATATGGTTTCTGGTGTTTATTCTGATTGTTGCCAACAGTGCCTGGGGCAGTGACAAGGGGCAGTCCCTGTTCGTTAACCTGACCAGCAATGAGATGAACCGGGCCGCCATGGCCATTAGTTTCAGCACCCGGGTATGTACCCAGAAAAAAATTCCTGTGACCATTTTTCTCAATGTTGATGGTGTCAGGCTGGTTAACCGCCATATCCCGGGCAGCACCCATGTCAGCGGGAAAAGCCTTCAGGAAATGCTGGCAGATTTTATGGCTGCCGGCGGAAAGGTGATTGCCTGTCCCATGTGCATGAAAAATGTGGGTGGCATGACCAAGGCCGACCTGGTGGATGGGGTCGTGATCGGCAGTTCTGAGGTGACCTGGCCGCCTCTTTTTGCAGACAAGGCCACTGTTTTAAATTATTAGGCAGGATGACGGCTGTTTTCAAAAGATGGTGACAATGCATCTACCGGATCATTGTCACCTGAACATCGTCTATCCCCCCAGCCGTAAAACCGGCTTCGCATATGGAAAAATAGTATATCCATTTCCTGGTAAAGGTTTCATCAAAGCCGATCCTTGAGATTTCTTTTCTATTTGCCAGGAACCGAGCCCGCCAGCGGGCAAGTGTTTTGGCATATTGGGGGCCCATGTGATGGACATCGGATATGCTGAAGTCGGTATGTTCTGATATGGTTTTTTTTAGGATTTTCAGGCAGGGCAGATGACCGCCCGGAAAAATGTGCTTTTGAATCCAGTCCCGCTCCTTGCAGTAGTCCTCATATCGGTCATCTTCAATTATGATGGCCTGGAATACCATCTGGCCCCCGGTCTTTAGAAGGGCTTGTCCCTGCTTGAAATATGCGGCAAAAAACTGCGGACCGACAGCCTCTATCATTTCGATGGAGACAATCCGGTCAAATTCGCCTGTTGTCTGCCGGTAGTCCTGAAGCCTGATGGTGATCCGATGCTCAAGACCCTCATCTATGACCCGCTGACAGGCCCTTTCATACTGGGCTCTGGATACGGTGATGC
>CAZLNA010000050.1:0-9919 GCA_964560485.1 uncultured Desulfobacula sp.
TTTGTCCCTGAACCGGTCTGGCAGGTCTTTAATAACGATGGATATAACTGACTTGGATTGTTTATGGCTCATTTAAATGTTTCAAATGTAACACTTGCTTTCGGTGGATTGAAAGCCCTTTCCAACGTGGACATGATCATTGAACCAGGCCTGATCACGTCCATCATCGGTCCCAATGGTGCCGGAAAAACCAGTATGCTCAACTGCATCTCAGGTTTTTATCATCCCACCCGGGGAGACATCACGTACAAGGGAAAACCCCTGACCAATGCCTCGCCGCACCAGGTATCCAATATGGGAATCTCACGGGCGTTTCAGAACCTGGAACTTTTCGGCGGCCTTTCGGTCCTGGACAACCTGCTGCTCGCCCGCCACAAGAACCTGACCTACAGCTTTTTCCAGGCCCTGCTCTTTTACGGCAAAGCATCCAGGGTCGAAGCTGAGAACAGGGCTTATGTGGAAGACATCATTGACTTCATGGAACTGGAACCCTACCGCAAAAGCCTGGTGGGAAACCTGAGTTATGGTGTTCAGAAAAAAGTGGAAGTGGCCCGGGCACTGACCCTGGCCCCGGAAATCCTCCTGCTGGACGAACCCATGGCCGGTATGAACATTGAAGAGAAAGAAGACATTGTCCGGTTTGTCATGGACATCCAGAAAGAGCGCGGTATTACAGTGGTGCTGGTGGAACACGACCTCGGGGTGGTCATGGATATTTCCGACCGGATCTATGTGCTTGATTTCGGTGAGGTCATTGGATCGGGCACGCCGGATGAAGTGGCACAGAACCCAACGGTCATTGAAGCATACATTGGAGAGGACAACTGATATGAGCAATAAAGATCACCTGCTTGAATATACCATTCCCCAACTGCTTCACTGGCGGGTCGGCCAGACACCCAAACGGCCGGCGCTCAGAGAAAAGGATTTCGGGATATGGAACACCTATTCCTGGGAAGATTATTACCAACATGTCAAATACACGGCCCTGGGGCTCAAAGCCATTGGTCTGGAAAAAGGAGATACGCTGGCCGTCATCAGCGACAATATTCCTGAACTTCTCTTTGCCGCCATCGGGGCCCACTCCATCGGCGCACTCTCAGCCGGCATCTACCAGACCAGCATGC
The DNA here is from genome assembly GCA_964560485.1 of uncultured Desulfobacula sp. GTDB lineage: Bacteria > Desulfobacterota > Desulfobacteria > Desulfobacterales > Desulfobacteraceae > Desulfobacula. The sequence continues at coordinate 1,128 of CAZLNA010000050.1, forward strand.
CCCCGGAAATTGCCCAGATCCTCCAGTACCTGAAAGTCAAAGCGGTCTTCTGCGACAATCAGGAACAGGTGGACAAGGTCCTTGAAATAAGGGACCAGATCCCCCTGGTCAGGAAAGTTATTTTTGAAGATCCCAGGGGAATGCGCGAATACATGTCAGACGACTGGTTCGTGGACATTAAAGAAATATATGAACTGGGCAAAAAAGAAGATGAAGCCGATCCTTCTCTCTACGAGTCGCTGGTCAGCGAAGGCCATGCAGATGATCCGTGCCACCTCTGCCTGACTTCCGGCACCACCGGACTGCCCAAAGGCACCATGATGACCCATAAAAACTATATCAACATGGGGGTCAAGATTACCGAAGTCGACCATCTGGAAGGAACAGATGAGTATGTTTCCTTCCTGCCCTTTGCCTGGATCGGCGAACAGATGAACTCTTTTGGTGTGGCCATGGCAACGGGGATCACCATTAATTTCCCCGAATCGGTGGAGACCGCCATGTCTGACCTTAAAGAAATCGGTCCCCACTTCATGTTCGGCGCCCCCCGGATCTATGAAACCATCCGGTCTGAAATCTGGCTGAAAATTGACCAGTCCTACTGGCTGAACAAATTCTTTTATAATTACTTCATGAAGGTCGGGATTGAAGCAGCCGGATACCGGATGACCGGGAAATCCATGCCGCTTGGCCTGAAAATCAAGTCCTGGCTCGGCACACAAATGGTTTTCCGGCCCCTGGTCAACCAGATCGGCCTTCTGAGACTGAGGCGGGCCTATACCGGTGGTGCAGCGCTCGGACCGGAGCTTTTTACCTTTTACCAGGCCATCGGCGTCAACCTCAAACAGATTTACGGCCAGACTGAAATCACCGGGATCGCCTATATGCACCGCGACGGTGATGTGAGACCGGAAACCGTGGGCAAACCGCTGCCTGGAACCGAGTGCAAGATTGCCGAAGACGGCGAAATCCTCTCCCGCTCAGCTTCGGTCTCTCCCGGATACTACGACCTGCCGGAAAAAAGCGAAGAACTGCTCGAAGGCGGCTGGCTCCATTCCGGAGACGCCGGTTTTATTGATGAGAACGGTCACCTGGTGGTCATTGACCGGCTCTCGGATGTGATGCACAACAACAAGGGAGAGATGTTCTCACCCATGTTTCTGGAAAACATGCTCAAATTCAGCCCGTATATCAAAGAGGCGGTTATTTACGGCAACAAGGAGGATTTTGTGGCCTGCCTGATCAATATTGATCCTATTGTTGTGGGCAAATGGGCAGAGGACCGGGGAATTTCATATACCACCTATATGGACCTGTCCGGCAAGCCAGAAGTCGCCGAACTCATGATGCAGGAAGTTCTCGATGTCAATGCCAGGGCGGAAAAAGAGCATTTCAGAATTAAACGCTTTGCCATGCTCTATAAACTGCTCGATGTGGATGACGGCGAGCTGACCAAGACCGGGAAAATCAGGCGGAAATTCGTCCAGGAACGCTACCAGAACCTGTACGATTCCCTTTATGACCTCTCTGTTTCCGAAAAAGATGTTGAAGCCTCTTTCCAATATCAGGACGGGCAGTCAACCACGGTAAAAACCGATATCAAGTTCTACACAGTGAAAGGAGTCTGATGAGTTATTTTTTTCAAATTGTCGTCAGCGGGATCGTTGTCGGGTCCATCTACGCCCTGGCTGCCTTAGGGCTGGTGCTGGTTTATAAATCCAGCCGGGTGGCCAACTTTGCCCATGGCCAGATCATTGCGGCAGGGGCGTTCATAACTTTCTTTCTGACTGTAAACCTGAAGGTCCCCATCATTCTCTCTTTTATGGCGAGCATGATCATTACCTTTTTCCTGGCCATGAGCGTTGAGCGTATCTTTCTGCGCAGGCTGATAGGGGAACCGATCATTTCCGTCATCATGGTTACGATTGGACTGGCATCGATCATTGACGGGCTGATTTACCTGACCCCGTTCGGAACGGAAAACTATTCCTTTCCCACCTTCCTGCCGGAAGCCCCCCTAACCCTTGGCGGGGTTTCCATTTCCTGGACACAACTGATCGGCGTCATCATCACCTTTATCATGATCGGCGGATTTTCCTGGTTTTTTAAAAAATCCACGGTCGGTATTTCCATGCGGGCTGTTTCCGACGATCAGTTCGGTTCCATGTCTGTAGGGATCTCAGTTCCCAGGGTCTTTGGGCTTGCCTGGGCCACGGCCGGACTGTCTGCAGCTGCTGCCGGCTGTATCATCGGCAACATCACCGGGCTGAACTTTGACACGCTGCACGCATTCGGCATCGTGGTTTTTCCGGTGGTCATCCTCGGAGGACTTGATTCCATAAAAGGCGCTGTTGTCGCCGGGATTATCATGGGATTGATCCAGCAGTTTGCCAGCGGCTATCTCGACGGCAAATGGGGACTGAACGGCACGGGCGATGTCATGCCCTATCTTATTTTATTAATCATCCTCCTGTTTAAGCCGCACGGATTATTCGGGATTCATGAAATTGAGCGGGTGTAGCCTATGTCATCAAATACATGGTTAGCAACAGGTAATTTTCACACAAACTACCAGCAGGAACAGAAGAATTTCTTCACCAGCCTGGACCTGTCGATTTTCACCATTTTCCTGATCTGCCTCTTTGCATGGCCGATCATTTTCCCTTTAAGCAATAAATACATGCTCGTGGTGGACAATATGCTCATTGCCATCGTCGCGGTCATGGGTTTGAACCTGGTCACCGGTTTTGCCGGGCTGATCTCCATCGGTCATGCTGCGTTTGTGGGGATCGGAGCATACACGATTGCCTCTTTCTGCCGGACCATCGGCGACAGCCACGTGATTGTTACCCACATGTGGCCGCTGCTCATTATTGTCAGCGGGTTCATCGGCGCTGCGTTCGGCGCAGTGGTAGGGCTTCCCGCCCTCAGGCTCAAACATCTCTACCTTGCCATTGCCACGCTTTCCTTCCAGATGATTTTTCAATGGGTGATCAACTTCATGTCCTTTTTCAACCAGGGACAGACCATCTTTGTCGGCCGGGTCTTCTGGCTGGGCGGAGAAGTCAGCAGAAAGCAGCACTATCTTTTCTGGTATTATGCGATCCTGATCATTGTCATCCTCATGGGCTTTGGCATTAAAAACCTGCTGAAAACAAAATTCGGCCGGTGCCTGGTGGCGGTGAGAGATAATGACCGGGCAGCAGATGCCATGGGTATGAACCCGGGACTGACAAAGGTCTATGCCTTTGCCCTGGCCGGTTTTTTTGCCGGTGTGGCAGGTGCGCTGCACGCCTATTTATACCGGGGTGTCGGGTTTGAATCCTTCACGCTTCATGAATCGGTTTCCTATCTGGCCATGGCCATTGTCGGGGGACTGGGCACCCTGAACGGATCGTTCTGGGGCCCGGTATTTATAAAACTGCTTGACCTGGGGGTGGAAAATATGTCCGAATTGGCCAAGGACTTTCTGCCGGCCGGTATGAATCTGGCTACTGCATTGAAGCCCCTGTCATTCGGTCTGGTCATCGTGCTCTTTTTAATGTTTGAGCCCAGGGGGATTGCCAACTGGTTCAGAATTTCAAAATCGTATACCAAATTATGGCCTTTCAGGTATTAACATAAACCCGGGTGTTATTAACACCTTGAAAACTAAAGGAGAAGGACAAATGAAAAACAAACAGATGCAACTCATTTCCCTTTTACTGGCTGCCGTTTTAATGATGTTAATAGCATCCTGCGGCCAGCAACAGGAAGCGGAACAGCAGGCAGCTGCGCCCGAAGCAGCCGGCCCCCAGCCACAGGTTTACAAACTCGGCCTTTCCCTGGCTATCACCGGTCCTACGTCTGATGCGGGAAACCCCTATGCAAAAGGGGTTGAAGATTATTTCAAATATGTGAATGAAGAAGGACTGCTCGGGATGGATACCATCGAATGCACCATCCGTGACGACCAGTATAAAACCGATGTGACCAAACGGAACTTTGAAGATTTCATTGCCCAGGGCATTGTCCTCTACCTGAACTATTCCACCGGGTCAACGCTTGGCCTGAAAAAAGACTTTGAAGAAGAAAAAATCGCTGTTATCCCGGCGTCTTTTCATGCAGGCAACCTGATCGATTCCAGTTATATCTTTCTTCCCATTGCATCCTATTCAGAACAGGTGGTTACTCTGGCCGAATATGTGGCCGCCCACCACACCGGCGGGAAACCCAAGGCAGCCATGTTTATCCATCCCTCCGCCTTTGGCCGCGGTCCGGTTGAAGATACCCAGAAAGCAGTTGCAGCCGGTCTGAATCTTGAAATTGTTGAAGTGGTGGAACATGGTAAAGACCTGGACAACACCGCAACCTTGAAACGGCTTGTTTCCAAAGGGGTTCAATATGTTATCAGTCAGACCATCCAGTCACCGGTGGCCACCCTTCTCAAAGATGCCCAGCGACTGGGCGTGGCTGCTACTGAGTTCGGTGAAGCCGGGAAGATCACTTTTCTGGGTGCCCATTACACCGGTGGAAACGACCTGATTGCCCTGGCCGGAAGTGCTGCTGAAAATTACTTCTGGACCACCTCTTATACCATTACCTCTGAAAAGAGTGCCGGCACCACTGCCCAGCTCGCACTGGCCAAACGGTACGGCAGGGATGAAAAAGCAGCCAATTCCCACAACTATGCCAATGGGATCATGGTTGCCCAGGTGGCCACAGAAGCCATTCGCCGTGTCAAGGCCAAAGGCCTGGAAGTCAACCGGGAAAACCTTTACAATGAACTGAACCAGATGAACGGCTACAATGCCTATTACCCTCTGACCACTGTGGGTCCGGTGACCTTCGACGCATCCGGCGATCACGCCGGCGTGGATTATCTCCAGATTTACCGGGCACAGGGCGGCGTCTTTAAAGGAATCGGCGCACCGGTTAAATCCGAGTTTATTGCAAAGATTAAATAAAACTAAAGGCTCAGCGGCCTGAACCATGAGTTTCAGGCCGCTGATACACCATCTTGAAACCTTTTTGCAAAGGGGTTGAAAAAGCCTTGTCTGAACGCATACTAGAAGTCAATAACATCGAAGTTGTCTATAATGATATCATCCAGGTGTTGAGAGGGGTCAGCCTGAATGTGCCCAAGGGAAAGATCGTTTCTCTGCTCGGGACCAACGGGGCCGGTAAAACCACGACACTCAGGGCGATCAGCGGTCTTTTAAAACCGGAAAACGGGGCCATCAAGGAGGGCAAAATCACCTTTGACGGTCATGACACCACGCCCCTGCTCGGCACCGATATTGTCAAGAAGGGAGCGGTGATGGTCCCTGAGGGCCGACGTGTTTTCAAACACCTGACCGTTAATGAAAATATCATTGTCGGATCCATCACGCGGAAGGACGGTTCCGCCAACATCAAAAAGGACAATGAGCTGATGTACCAGCATTTTCCCAGGCTGTCCAAGGTGACAAACCGCCTGGCCGGTTACAGCTCCGGCGGTGAACAGCAGATGATCGCCATTGCCCGGGCGCTGATGGCGTCACCGAAAATGCTGATGCTGGACGAACCCTCTTTGGGCCTGGCGCCGCTGCTGGTAAAAGAAATATTTGATAATATCAAACGGATCAACCAGGAATTGTCCACCACCATCCTCGTGGTTGAGCAGAATGCCAAGGTCGCGCTGGCCATCTCTGATTATGCCTATATTATGGAATCAGGTAAAATTGTGCTTGAAGGCCCGTCCAAAGAGCTTCAGGACAACCCGGATGTTAAGGAATTCTATATGGGGATCACCAAGGGCGGCGGCCGGAAATCCTTTAAGGAAGTCAAGTCGTACAAGCGAAGAAAACGGTGGATGTAGCCCTTTGAACCCCAAATATACTGCGATATTGGAGTCGGTTATGAAAATACTGGTTGGATACAATGGCGGTGAAGTGGGCAGGCTAGCGCTGACACTTGCCAGAGAACATGCACAGGTCAACAACGCCTTTGTCTATGTGGTCACTTCAATGGAAGGCGGTGAATCCGAAAAACAATCCGACATCTTAAGGACTGAACACGGACTTGCCTTTGCCGAAAAACTCATGACAGACGCCGGCGTCTCCTGCGAGACCCAGCAGAGCGTGAGAGGCCTCTCTCCGGGTGAAGACCTGGTGGCCTTTGCCGAGGAAAACCAGATTGATCACATCTTTCTGGGGATCAAGAAAAAGTCTCGAGCCCAGAAAGCGATCCTGGGATCAACGGCCCGGCATGTCATCCTGAAAGCCCCCTGTCCGGTGACCACGGTCAAATTCGACCTCGAATCGCTGTCCAATACAGAACTGCTCAAAGGCCGTTCTGTCCTGGTGGTGGATGATGAACCGGATATCCTGGAAACCGTTGAAGAGCTTTTGGATATGTGCGATATGGATACCGCCGCCACATTTGAAGAAGCCAGAACCGCTTTGAACAGCAAGTGTTACGATATTGCCATTCTTGATATCATGGGCGTCAACGGGTACGACATTCTTGAACTGGCAAAGGAAAAAGATGTGCCGGCCCTCATGCTCACCGCCCATGCCCTGACAGCGGAAAACCTCAAAGAATCCATTGAGCGCGGTGCAGATTCCTATATTCCCAAAGACGAGCTGGCAAACCTCAGCGACCATGCGGCTGACGTGATCCGGTATAGAATTGCCGGGAAAAAAGGACAGGGCGCCTGGTTCAAACTGCTCAAACCGTTTTTTGACAAATCATTCGGCAAGGGTTGGCGGGATCAGGACAGGGCGTTCTGGAACTCGTTTGACGATAAATACGGCGGTTGATTGAACCGACTTATACTGAAAGACCGGCACATCTTTGATCAAGGATGGTGCCGGTCTTTGTATTTTCTATTGAAGCCTGTTTTTTAATACTGGTAGAATCCTCTCCCGCTCTTACGCCCCAGCCACCCTGCTTCCACATATTTGCGCAGCAGCGGGCAGGGGCGGTATTTAGAGTCTTTAAACCCGTCGTAAAGGGTCTCCATGATGGCCAGGCAGGTATCCAGCCCGATCAGATCCGCAAGCGCTAACGGCCCCATGGGATGGTTCATGCCAAGCCGCATTACCGTATCAATATCTTCAGCTTCCCCGACATTCTGATAGAGGCAGAAAATCGCTTCATTGATCATGGGCATGAGGATCCGGTTTGCAATAAATCCCGGGAAGTCATTGGCTTTTGCAGGGGTCTTGCCAAAGTCTTTGCATAACTGCCAGGTGATCTGAAAGGTTTCTTCAGAGGTGGCAATGCCGTTGATCACTTCAACCAGTTTCATAAGCGGCACCGGGTTCATGAAATGCATGCCGATGATTTTGTCCGGCCGGGAGGTTCTGGCTGCAATCCTGCCAATGGGAATTGAAGAGGTGTTGGTGGACAAAATCACCTCTGGCGGACAGATCTTGTCAAGATCCTCAAAAATTTTAAACTTGAGGTCCTGCTGTTCAACAGCCGCTTCCACAACAAAGTCAACCGCCGCCATATCTTTGAGATCTGTGGTGGTGGTAATCCGGGAGAGGATCTGCGCTTTTTCTGCATCACTGATTTTTTCTTTTTTCACCATGCGGTCAAGACTTTTGGCAATGGTGGCCACCCCTTTTTCGCAGAACTCGGGTTTGATATCGCTCATCACCACATCGAGGCCGCTGGCTGCCGCTACCTGGGCAATACCATTGCCCATCTGCCCGGCACCAATCACGCCGAATCGTTTCACATCCATTTTTATATTCTCCTGTTAACCAAATATTTAACGATTGACTGTTCTATCAACGACGGACAATCAGGTTGACGGCTTCTCCACCGCCCAGACAGAGGGTGGCAAGGCCGGTTTTGGCGTTCCGCTGCTTCATGGCATAGAGCAGGGTGGTCAGGATCCGTGCCCCGCTGGCACCAATCGGATGGCCCAGGGCCACGCTGCCGCCGTTGACATTGACCTTTTCCATATCCAGATTCAAGGTCTTTATGATTCCCATTGAGCTGCCTGAAAACGCTTCATTGATCTCAAACAGGTCGACATCATCCGTGGTAAGCCCTTCTTTCTCAAGGACTTTGGGGATTCCCCATATCGGGGCCACCAGGACATATTTCCGGTCAATGGCGGCCGATGCCTGGGCCCCGACCACTGCCATAATGTCACAGCCCAGTTCCCTGGCCGTTTCTTCACTCATGACGACCAGGGCAGAGGCGCCGTCACTGATGATGGAGGCATTCCCTGCTGTTCCCACGCCTTCTTTTTTAAAGGCTGGTTTCATTTTTGAAAGCGCTTCAAAACTGGTATCCTGAGGGCATTCATCTGTATCAAATATCTTTGGATCCCCTTTTCTCTGGGGAATTTCTATTGGCATGATTTCCTCTTTAAAGCGGCCCTGGGCGATACTTTCCAGCGCCCTGCGGTAAGATTCGGCTGCAAACCGGTCCTGGTCTTCCCGGGTCACCTCATATCTTTGAGAACAAAGCTCATTGGACATGCCCATGTGAAAATCATTGATGATATCCCAGAGTCCGTCATGGATCATATGATCCTGAAGGGTTCCCGGGCCCATCCGGTGCCCCCAGCGGGCCTTTTCCATATAGTAGGGTGCCATGCTCATATTTTCCATGCCCCCGGCCACGACGATATCGGCATCCCCGCACCGGATCGCCTGATCTGCAAGCATCACCGCCTTGAGTGAAGAGCCGCAGACCTTGTTCACGGTAATGGTCTCAACCGCTTCAGGCAGACCGGCTTTGTATGCTGCAATATTGCCAGGGTTCTGACCGTATCCGCAGGGCAGCACCATACCCATGATGCATTCATT
>CAZLNA010000051.1:0-9710 GCA_964560485.1 uncultured Desulfobacula sp.
TATCATTGTGGAAATCTCAATTGGGATGAAAAAGGCATCCTCCCGTATACTGACTCCCAACCTTCACCACTATCTTTTCAGCCAGATGTTCAACGAAATCGTTGATACCAACCCCTATGTCAGAAAACTGGACATCTATAAATTCAACAAGGTCGGCAGATGGTCTCTCATCCACGAAGGCCTTTCAATGGACAGTGAAATCGCTGAGCAGCTTCTGAAACAGGATGTGGTGGAAAAAGTGGACGGGCCCCTTCAAACCGTATTTACGAATTTCACGCTTCAGAATTCGAGAATCCCGATGTCAGAATCAGGCACCTGCACCATGGTGGTCTATGATTTTTCTCTGCTCCACTCATTCCCGGGCATTATTTTACAGCGATCTGTCCTGGTATTGATCACTATTACCTTTCTTGCATTTTGCCTGCTCAACTATTTTGTGAATCATTTCATCATCCAGCGCATTATCCGGATCAAACAGCGGATAAAAAAGATTGCCCGCGGTCATGATGCAGAAGACATTGAAATCTGGGGCAGTGATGAACTTTATGAGATCAACCGGAATATTACCCAGATGCACCGGGAAATAGCCGAGCGGGAAGATCAGCTCAAGTCAGCCAACACTGCGCTGAAAAAAGACATGGAAGAACGCGACCAGCTCAAAAAACAGCTCTACCACGCCCATAAAATGGAATCCATCGGCACCCTTGCCGGCGGCATTGCCCATGAATTTAATAATATCCTGAGCATTATTCTCGGCAATGTAGAATTGATGCAGAACGACCTGCCGGAAAACAGCCCTTTTGAATCCGGTACAAAAGAAATCCAGACCGCCAGCCTGAGGGGACGGGATGTGGTCCGGCAGCTGCTGACCTTCAGCCGCCAGGACAAGACCGCCAAAGCACTGGTCAATGTTGAATCTGCTGTGAATGAGTCCATGAACCTGATAAGGGCGACAACCCCGCAGAATATCAAATTCGAAAAAAAAGTGGCTGAAAATCTGTTCAATATCTTCGGAAGCGAAACCCAGATCAATCAGATTCTGATCAACCTTTTTTCTAACGCGACCGATGCCATCCACAACCAGGACGGGCTGATCCGAATCGAGCTGGACAATGAGATCATTGACACAACGCTTGAAAAAGCCTATCCAAAACTCGAACCAGGCACATACGTCAGAGTCAGGGTCATTGACAACGGCCGGGGCATGGACACCAAAACGATTGAAAAAGCCTTTGATCCCTATTTTACCACAAAAGAGATCGGAAAAGGCACCGGCATCGGTCTGGCTGTTGTTTACGGCATTGTGGACGGCCACAAAGGCTCGATCATGATTGAAAGCCAGATTGATCAAGGCACCGTGTTTACCATCTGGCTGCCGGCATTCAACCGTCTGGGTGAGCCGGAACAGCCGCTTGGAATACCTTTGCGCGGCGGTGATGAACATATTCTTTTTGTGGATGATGAAACCGCCATCTGCAATGTCAGCCAGAGGCGCCTTGAAAAGCTCGGTTATTCCGTGAAAAGCATGGACGATCCGACAGCGGCACTGGCATTGTTTGAAAAAGACCCGGACGCATTTGACCTGCTCATCACAGATATGGCCATGCCGTCCATGACCGGCGACCGCCTGGCAAAAGAAGTGCTCGGTATGAAGCCCGGGATGCCGGTCATCCTTTGTACCGGTTACAGCACAACCCTCTCCGAGAAGGAGGCGTCAGCACTCGGCATCAATACCTATCTGATGAAACCGGTCAGTGAAAAAGAGCTCTGCCAGGCGGCCAGAAAAGCGCTTGACGACGGGCAGCGCATGCCACCCACCTGAATGGTCTGATTATTTACGATTCAACGCCTCAAGAATGGTTCTGGCCAGAACCACATTGATGCCGGGAAGGGCTGAAAGCGCCTCCTCAGAAGCAGTTTTAATCCGGGATACCCCTTTGAAATGCTGGAGCAGGGTCTGTTTTTTCTTGGGGCCGATACCGGGTATGGTATCAAGGACAGACGCACCCGCCCGCTTTTCACGCCTGCTGCGTTGAAACGTAATGGCAAACCGGTGGGCTTCGTCCCGGATGCGGCATAACAGGTATAGGGCTTTTAGCGCCTGTGCCGTATTCAGGGGATTTGAGCGACCGGGAATATAAATCTTGTCTTCGGTTTCCCCCTTGTCTGTATTTTTCTTGGCCAGTCCGGCCACCACAAACCGGTTGTCAATGCCAAGCTCCTTTAACACGGCCAGTGCCATACCCAGCTGACCTTTTCCACCGTCCACCACCAGAAGGTCCGGCAGGGGATCTTTGGATTCCAGGCTTGAAAACCGGCGCTCCAGCACATGGAACATATAGGCATAATCATCCTGGACATCAAGCCCCCGGATGATAAATTTCCGGTATCCTTCCTTGAATGGTGCCCCGTCCTTGAACACCACCATGGCAGCCACCGGATCCTTGCCGGAAAGGTTGGAATTGTCAAAGCATTCGATCCGGGACGGCAGGGTTTCCATCTTCAGCAGATCCCTGAGCATCAGCATGACCGCCCGCTCTTCTTTTTCCTTGAGAATCTGTTTTTCCAGTGCCTCGGCAGCATTGACCCGCGCCATATCGGTCAGCCGCTTTTTCTCACCCCGGACCGGCACATGGATCTGCACCTTTTTCCCCTTTCGCAGGGTAAACCGCTCCTGCAGATCGGCCATGTTTTCAAGTTCCAGGTTCAGCAGCAGAACCGGCGGCAGAAACTCAGGACGGACATAATACTGGTCAAGAAAGGCAAAAAATATCTCATCCGGCTCCCTGAAACCGGGATCAAGCGGGTAATGATGGGTATCGATAAGGACGCCTGCCCGGACCACCATGACCGTGACCATGACCCGCCCCTGGTCATGCACAAGGGCAATCACATCCCGGTCCTCCATATCCGGACTGACCACCACCTGCTGTTCCATCACCCGTTCGATGGCAAAGATCGTATCCCTGACCTGGGCGGCTTTTTCATATTCAAATGCCTCTGCATGATCTGCCATCCGCTGCTTCAAGGTATTGACAACGATATTGGAACGGCCCCGAAGGAATAATATGGCATCCTTGACCTGTTTTTTATATTCTTCAGGATCCACTGCATTGCAGCACAGCCCCAGGCAGGCCTTGATCTGGTAGTTCAGGCAGGGTCTTGACCGGTTCTTGAACTGGGTCTGTTTGCATTTTCGCAACCTGAATATCTTCTGGATCTGATTCAGGGTCCGGTTAATGCTTGAACCGGATGAATACGGCCCGAAATAAAGGGCATTGTCCGCTTTGATCCTGCGCACTTTCTGCAGGGCCGGATACGGTTCATTCATATCAATCCTTAGCAGGGGATAATTCTTGCCGTCTTTTAATATCACATTGTATTTGGGGTGATATTCCTTGATCAGGTTGGATTCAAGGATAAAGGCCTCATGATCGGACGCGGTGAGGACGATCTCAAAATCATGGATCATCTCGAGCAGTTTGGCCGTTTTGATATCATGATTTTTCTTTTTGACAAAATAGGATGCCAGCCGCTTTTTTAAATCTTTTGCCTTTCCCACATAAATAGTGGTCCCCTTGTCGTCTTTCATCAGATAAATCCCGGGGCTCCTGGGCACCTGGCGGTATTTTTCGCTGAGGATGTTTTCTCTGGTGGTTGTCATGTGTCAATATCCACGGCCCTGCCCTATGGATGGGACCATTTAAAAAAGATCTTCTGAAAGAGCCTGTCTATATTTCTATAAACCCTTTTAATTCCTTTATCTTGTCCCTGTACCGGGCTGCCTGCTCAAACTCAAGATTCTCTGCTGCCATCTTCATTTTATACTCCAGATCCTTGAGCAGTTCCTCCAGCGGGATATCATCCCCGTCCCAGCTGCTGATTTCTTCTGCCACTGAACCTGAGACTGTTGCGGTTTCCTCATGGGCTGTATAGTCGAATGCATTGAGGGTTTTCTGGATAGTGGTTGGCACAATGTTGTGTTTTTTATTATGCAATTCCTGAATTTTCCGGCGGCGCCGGGTTTCTGACAATGCCCGTTCCATGGAGCCTGTAAGGCTTTCAGCGTACATGATCACTTTTCCGTATACGTTTCTGGCAGCCCGCCCGAAAATCTGGATGAACGACCGGTAGGAGCGTAAAAACCCTTCTTTGTCCGCATCAAGGATGGCCACCAGTGACACCTCCGGTATATCAAGGCCTTCCCTGAGCAGGTTGATCCCGATCAGGACATCAAAGAGCCCTCTTCGAAGATCCTGTATAATATCAATGCGCTCCACAGTGCCGATATCTGAGTGGAGGTATTTCACCTTTACCCCGAGGTCTGTGTAATAATCGGTAAGATCCTCTGCCATCCGTTTGGTCAGGGTGGTCACCAGCACCCTGTCTCCGGAAGCCACCCGTTTCATGATCTCTTCATAGAGATCATCCACCTGGGTGGTGGCGTCCCGGATCTCGATTTCCGGGTCAAGCAGACCGGTGGGCCGGACAATCTGCTCTGCCACGCGGTCTTTCGCCTTTTCCATTTCATAATCTGCCGGTGTGGCTGAAACATAAACGGTCTGGGCAACCCGCTTTTTGAATTCTTCAAATTGAAGCGGGCGGTTGTCCACTGCAGACGGCAGGCGGAACCCGTGTTCCACCAGGGTTTCTTTTCTCGACCGGTCCGCCTTGTACATGGCCCCGAGCTGGGAAACCGAAATATGACTTTCATCAAAGAACAGAAGAAAGTCCCTGTCAAAATAATCGAGCAGGGTGGGCGGCGGCTCGCCAGGCGCACGTCCGGTCAGGTGGCGTGAATAATTTTCAATGCCGTTGCAGTAACCGATCTCATTGAGCATTTCCAGATCATACCGGGTTCTTTCCTCCAGGCGCTGGGCTTCCAGGAGTTTGTTATTGGCATGAAAATAGTCCAGACGCTCTTTGAGTTCCGTCACAATTCCTTCAACCGCCCGTTTCCGGGTCTGCTGCTTTGTCACATAGTGGGAGGCCGGGTAGATCACCATCTGATCAAACCGTTTCAGCACATCCCCTTTGAGCGGATCAATTTCACTGATGCTTTCAATGGTGTCACCAAAAAAATCGATGCGCACGGCCCGGTCCTCTTCATAGGCTGGAAAAATTTCCAGCCGATCCCCTCTTACCCTGAAAACCCCGCGGTGAAAATCCGTATCATTTCTTGTATACTGGATGTCGACAAATTGTTTAATAACTGTTTCTCTCGAGATCTCCATGTCGTTGGCCAGGGTTACCCGCAGGTCAAGATAATCTTCAGGTGCGCCCAGGCCATAGATGCAGGAGACACTGGCCACCACAATCACATCCCTTCTGGCCAGTACGGACCGCGTGGCGGAATGGCGCATTTTATCGATCACTTCATTGATGGATGAATCCTTCTGGATATAGGTGTCACTGGACGGGATATAGGCCTCGGGCTGATAATAATCATAATAGGAGACAAAATATTCAACGCAGTTTTCCGGGAACAGGATCTTGAATTCGTTATAGAGCTGGGCAGCAAGCGTTTTATTGGGGGCAATGATCAGGCTAGGTTTTTCGGTCTTCTCTATAATATTGGCCATGGTAAAGGTTTTACCTGAACCGGTGACCCCGAGCAGCACCTGGTGCGGACAATTGTCCACCACTCCCTGCGACAGGTATTCAATGGCGCCGGGCTGGTCTCCGGTGGGAGAGAAATCAGAAACAAGTGTAAACAGACCCATGTTATATTGGTTTTCCTTTTTTTATGCTTATATTGTCTGTGACATATACTAAGACCTGAACGCCATGGTATCAAGATCCATCCTGGCTTACAATATTGAATGATCTGCCCTGATGATCAATAAAAAGGAGGACGTTATGGAAAAAGTCGCTGTGATCGGTGCCAGCCCGAATCCGGAACGATACGCCAACAAGGCGATGAAGATGTTGGCTGAATACGGACACACCCCCATACCCGTGGCCCCGAAACATGAGATGATCGAAAATGCAAAAGTCTATGCTGCCCTGGACCAGGTGGAAGAAGACCTGGACACGGTCACACTCTATCTTTCCCCTGCCCGCCAGGAAACGGTCATCGAACAGATTCTCGACAAAAAACCCGGACGGGTGATCTTCAACCCGGACACGGAAAATCCGGCAGCCAGAGAAAAACTGGAAAATGCAGGCATTACAGTTACAGAAGCCTGCACCCTGGTCCTTTTAAAAACCGGTCAGTTTTAAGACCTGGAAATTTTGTTATTTTTTGCCCTGTTATGCTCGTACCGGAGCTGAAGGACTTCCACCAGCAGGGCAAATCCCATGGGAAGATAGATATAGGCCTTGGGAACATGCTTGTGAAGCCCTTCCATAAAAATCGTAATGCCGATGGTGATCAGAAAGGAAAGGGCCAGGATCTTCAAGGACGGCCGTTTCATGATAAAGTCGCCAACCGGTTTTGCAAATACCAGCAGCACTGAAAACGAGGCAATCACGGCCGTGATGATCACCCACACCTTGTCGGTCAGACCGATGGCAGTAATAACTGAATCCACACTGAAAACAAGATCAAGCATGACAATCTGGAAGATCACTGTACTGAACCCGGCAGCAGCACCGCCGGATCGGTGCCCGTCCTGATCATCCAGCTCAATGGTGTGATGGATCTCGACCACTGCCTTCCAGAGCAGGAAAAGGCCGCCCGCCATGAGAATCAGGTCCCGCACGGAAAAATCCAGGAACACAGCCTCGGTCAGAGAGGCCAGCTTTAACAGGACAAAAAGCATGATAATCCGGACGATCATGGCCAGGGCCAGGCCCAGGATCCTTGCCAAATTCTGCCTGGCCGTCTCAAGCTTTTCCACCAGGATGGAGATCACCAGGATATTGTCAATCCCCAGGACCAGCTCCAGGCCGATCAGCAGTGCCAGCAGAGTCAGTGAATCCGTCATGTTTTCTCCTTGTGGATCGTCCCCTTTGAAAAGGATGACAGGGTATTTCCGTTCACATTAATGCCTGCTGTTCAGGCCGGCAGGCTTCTTCTGCAATTTTACCGCCTCACATGAAGGGTAAGTTGCCAGATATCCGGATCACCGGTGCTTGTCGTAATCACCGGCCGTTTTGCCACCCCCAGCAGCCGCTGGGTTTCATCAGGCATGGATATATTCATATAATCCTTGAGTTCGCCCATGGTCACAATCCCGTCTTTTGCGCCTGCGCTCTGAAAGCCGTCTGCTTCACCGTTAAGACCTTTTAAAAGAGAATGGGTAAAGGCGCCATTGGTCCAGGAGGTGTGTTCAATGGCCTGCCTGTCTGTATCTGCACCAACCATGAAAATCCAGCCTTTGGGCGGTTCTTTCCTTTTAATGGCAGGAACAATGGAGATGCCTCTGGGATCATCGCCCCGGGTAATCAGTTTTCCTGCGTGGCAGGTGTCTGCAAAAATGATGACGTTTTTCGATCCGATCTCTTCCAGGGATCGCCGCACCTCATCCATCCGGTAACCTGTTGCAGGAATCGATATATCTGTATCATACGTTGCCAGGTAGACCTTTTCAGGATCTTCAGGATCTGCAAACCCATGCCCTGCCCAGAATAGAATCACCTGGTCGCCTGGCCCTGCTTTTGTCAACCACGATTTCAGGGCGATTTTAATGTTCCGGTCGGTGGCACCCTGATTGGTCAGCAGCTTGATATGATCCGGGCTCCAGCCAAGATGCTTCAATGACCGGGCAAAATCCCTGGCATCATCATCTGCAAAAATCAGGTTGGTGAGGCCGTTTCTGCCTGAATACTGATATTGTGAAATCCCGATCACCACAGCCCAGTGACTGCCGCCAGTGAATGGCATACGCTGCTTTCCGGTCGCACTCATACTGGCCGGTTCCAGTGCCGGATTTGCCATGGCAAATAAAAGAGATCTGAAATTGCCGTTTAAACTTTTTTCCAGGGTCTGCTTAAAATCAATGGTTGCCTTGTGAATCACGGCATTGGCCGTCTCATCACTGACCCATGCCGTATATATTGAGTTCATATCATTTTCTTTGTAACGCGAAATGATCTGGAAGCTCTTCAGCGTTCTTTTCGTGCGGGCGTCCTTAAACACCACATTGAACCTGCAGACCCCCTCTTCAATTCCATATCCGGTTGGCGCTCCGGCAATACTCAAAAGGCTGAGCGGGTTGATAAATGCAGACGGATGGACCGCGGTTGAATATTTGAATTCCTCGATACTGCCGGTGACCAGGATATCAGCCTGCTCAGCCGAATGACCTGGCCGGTTTCTCCTGACCGTCTGAAAAAATCCGGATTCTGAAAGTGTATGTGCGATCTGATCGCTCAGCACGCCTGGCAGTTTTTTAAAACTGCTGTTGGTTAAATCCTTTAGATCAGTCACATTAACAATAAGCGACGTTTCACTGTTTGCCTGTTTTTTTTCGACATATGTCACATTGCTGCTCTTGCTGACGCAGCCGGATATCAGGATGATGAAAAAGGCATACCCCATCATCTGACAGACAAATTTAAAATATAATTTTCCCCGATACACACCCATCTCTTCTCCTTGATCCATCTGCTGCGGCCGTTTCCTATCGGTTCACATCCTGTTTTTTTTACATATCTGCTGCCACGTTTCCCTGCTTAAGGTCCAGGAATTAACTTTCTGGTGAAAATTAATCCAGCCCGGTGTTGTTTCATAAGATCGAACAAAATCAAAGCCTGTTTTCGCCAGTATCCGGTTCGGTGCCGGGTTGAGTGCATACGGTTCACAAAACAGGGTATCAAGATCAAACCGGTCAAAATAAGCAGTGATGCACGCCTGGATAAAAAAAAGGCCGTTGCCGGCCTGGCGGCTGGCAGGATTCCAGAGGTGCAGATGCATATACGCATGATCGCCGTATACGATTTTATTGATGTTCGAGTGGCCTGCCGGCCTGCCATTGATCAGCCAGACAAGATAATAAAACTGCCTTCTGGCCAGCGGCTGTGACAGATCATCAAGAATCAGAGCCTGCCAATCCGCAGGATCGGGAAGTTTGTCCGGATCCACCCCCATCCCCTTTAAGAAATTATCATCCGCCTGGACAAAGTAGTTGATGACCTGCTCGACATCTTCTTCTTGTATTTCGCGTATACCCCGTTTCAATGGCGTTGTCTCTGCATCGTGCATGTTGAAAATTAATACCCCCTACCTTCGATCCATGAAGACCAGCCGGAGTCCCAGCCCGATCAATACACTTCCGGTAAACCAGCTGATCTTATCCGAGATCCCCTTCCTGCTGGACAGCCAGGAACCGATCCTGCCGGAAAAATAACCGAGAAAAACAAGAAAAACGACACCGAACAGGGCAAAAGAAAGGCCCAGACAGATCATCTGGACTGAAGAACTGCCATGCGCCGGATTCACGAACTGGGGCAGGAAGGCCAGAAAAAAAAGTGCGATTTTCGGATTCAGCACATTGCACAATATCCCCTGGATAAAAATCGCCCGGGTGCCGGCTTTGGGTTTTTTCCGGGTCAGATCAAATTCAGATCTGTTCCGCAGGGCCTGGATGCCTAAAAAAATAAGATAACAGGCCCCGGCGAACTTGACCACGGTAAATGCCAGGGCAGAGGTTTTGAGGATCACTGCAAGGCCCAGGGCGGCAAACACCGTATGCACAAGAATCCCCAGGGTTATACCAATGGCGGAGATCACGCCGGCCTTACGGCCCTGTGATATGCCTCTGGTG
>CAZLNA010000052.1:0-9687 GCA_964560485.1 uncultured Desulfobacula sp.
CGAACCAGGAGGTCTGAGCTTTCCCCGTCTTTGGTGACTGTAAACTTTTCTATGGAGACTGTTTTTGGGATGGTATCGCCCGCGGCCTGCGTTTCAGCCGGACCGGCCTGGGCTTCAAGACCATTCAGCCGGGGTTCAATTTTCTTTTCTGCCGGCGGTACCGGAGCAGATGCCTCTTTTTTCTGGACAATTGAAACCGGCGCTGCCGCATTCGGCTTAACCCGGCTTTTTTGCGGCCTCTGCACTTTTGGTTCAGGGCCGGCTGTGCTCTGCGGCTTATCAAGGCCTGCAAGGGCCTCACCCTTTTCAAGGATCACCAGCCTCGCCATGAGGATCTCCCTTTCCCGAACCAGTTCAGAGACCTTCTTTTCTGCAACAACCAGTTTCTTTTTCATCTGACCTGATTCCCGGGAAAGTGATGAATAGAGAAGATAGAAAATGACCGCTGCCAGAAGGCAGACCAATGATACAATGCTCAGTCCGGTTACCAGTTTTTTAAGATATTCGCCGGATTTCATCCGCCCGAAATCATCAACAATCAGCACCTTGGTTTTCAGATCCTGTTTGTAGGGTTTGGGTTTGGACTGGGCTATTTCTCTTTCCAGATCTCTTGATATATCTTCCATAATCCACCTTCATCGACAAGTTTTAAGATTTTCGTACCCCGGGTCGTAAAGCCGCTGGATTCGTATTCCTGAAAAAAGGTAACCTCTGCTTTATCTTTTTTGGCCTTTACTACAAAATCTTTACCGGTCACACTAATATAATTATATTTTTTTGCCAATCCCCGTTTTCTTTGTATCCACCTTTTCTTATTCAGCCCGTCTGAATGAAACCGGGTTGAATAGAAACTTGAATATTTATCGATATCTCTTGCTGACCAGGCAGCCAGCCATTGACTGACCGTGTTCAAGATAAGTTGCTGCCCCTGATCCCTGGCCACCAGTTTCATCGCGGCTGCCACGATCGGTGCTTTTTGATGCTTATAGGCGGCGGTTTTGTGCTGGTAGATGTCTCCGATGATTTCCCAATTTCCCTTGCTGCGGCTTAAGAACATCTTGCGTTTTCCAAGCTGAACCGTCTCTGTGTCGATGGTCATAGAGAAGTCAAACAATAAAACGTATAACTGGTCATATCTGTAAATACCGATATTTTCTGAAGAGAAAGATATTTTCTGCGTTTTTTTCAGGGCCTGATCACGAAGTGCGGTCCACTTCTCCCACCACTGAATATCCGGCAGATACCCGGCTGAATAGTGAGAGAGGTAAGAATGATAGTTGTCAGCGGTCAGGGCGCGTTTCCAGCTCTCAACAAATCGCTGGATTCCTTCTCTGGCCACTGCTTGTTCACTCTTGTCCGCAGGCCTCATCTCTTCAACCATGATCACCGGTGTTGCATTCAATTTTATAAATTCAGATAATTTCAGAATGCTGTCATTCTCCAGTGCCACGCAGCCGTTTGAATCCATGGGCTTAAGTTTTTTGTTGGTCCCATGAATCCAGATGGCAGATCCGTTTTTCCCTTCCCTCCGGTCGACAAAGTTAGGATAATCGGTTGGGAAAGCCCTTTTCCCGTATATCGGAGTTAAATACCGGTCCTCAAATTCATCAGTTAAAAAATAAACACCCTCAGGCGTTTTTTTATCCCCGGCTTTTTCTTTGACCCCGGATGCTTCTCCGGTTGAGCAGGCCGTTTGAAACACCAGCGATGCCTCGTGTCCCTGATTTGAATAGACATAAAGCATTTGTGTTTTTTTTTCGACAATAATCGCATGGACCTGACCGGGCAGGAGCACAATGGATTGCGGTGTTGCCGGCGGCTCTGCCAGGCCCCTGCCTGTCACCAGTATCAGGCAGATCCAGACAATACCGGTTCTCCTGATAACATTTTTAAAAAAAAGGGGCTCTCTCATTCGGTTAAAGATAACATCCTTATATCTCAATGCCCAGGTGACGATAGGCCGATTCAGCGGCTTTTCTGCCGCTCGACGTTCTCAGCACCAGGCCGATTTTCAACAAATAGGGTTCAACAACATCCACCAGGGTATCGGTTTCTTCCTGCAATGTGGCAGAGATGGCTTCAATACCCACAGGTCCGCCCCGGTAGAAGTCTATTATCGTTTTTAAATAATTCCTGTCAAGGGATGTAAGTCCCAGCGCGTCAATCCCTTCCAGAGTCAGTGCCTGGTTTACGCTTTCCCGGGTAATAGTACCGTCAGAGCGGACCTGTGAATAGTCTCTGACGCGCTTGAGCAGCCGATTGGCAATCCGGGGGGTCCCCCGGGAACGCATGGCCAGCTCTGCTGCACCGTTATCTGATATCTGGACCTCGAGAATCCCTGCAGACCGTTTTAGAATGATTTCCAACTGATCGGTTGAGTAGAAATCAAGGGTACGGAAGAGGCCGAAGCGATCTCTTAAAGGAGATGATAAAAGCCCCACCCGTGTTGTGGCCCCGACAAGCACAAACTGCTGCAGCCGGTACCGGTGACTTCTGGCATGAATCCCCTTGTCAAATACAAAATCAACAGCAAAATCCTCCATGGCCGGATATAAAAACTCTTCCACAACTTTTGGAATCCGATGGATTTCGTCAATAAACAGGATATCGCCTTCTTTGAGATTGGTAAGCATCCCGATGAGATCCCCCCCCTTTTCAAGGGTAGGCCCGGAGGTAACCGTCAGATCCTTACCCATCTCGTTGGCAATGATATGCGAAACCGTTGTCTTGCCCAGCCCCGGCGGTCCGTGAAGGAGAATATGGTCCAGGGGTTCGTTTCTCATTTTGGCCGCAGCAATGGCAATTTTCAGTGTCTCAACCGTTTGTTCCTGCCCAATATAATCCTCAAAACAGACCGGCCGCAGAGAAACAATATCCGAAGACTGATCTGCAACTGTCTTTTTAGCGGTCAGTATCCCTTTTTTATCACTGGAATACGAAAGGATATCCTTGTTCATACGGCCCCGCCTTCCTGGTATATCTCATCAAACAGTTCTTCCGGGGTTGCAATGGCAGGATTTCTTTCAAGGGCCGCTTTGATCATCCGGCGGGCAGACGTCTGGGAGTGTCCCAACTGCTCAACCAGTACAATGGTTACCTGGCCTGCGATATCATTAAATGCAGGCGCAATGTTTTCTGTCTTGTCTGTGGGTTGAACGTGCTCTGCAGAAATATATTTTTCAACTTTGCCATGAAGTGTCGCGATTATTTTCTCTGCTGTCCGTTTACCAATTCCGGTCAAACCGGTCAAAAAAGAGACCTCTTTTTTTTCTATGGCCAGTGCAATCTCATGGATCGGCTGTGTCATGGCTTTGACTGCCTTCATCGGACCGATGGCATCCACAGTAATAAAGGTCTGAAAAAACTGTTTGTCCTCAAGGGTTTCAAACCCGATCAGGACCGGTTTGGGCTGTCTTTCAGTCAGGTGGTAATAAATATACAGGCGGACCGGTTCGGTCTTTGTCTCTTTTGATCTGAGGGTCTCCACCAGTTGAGGGCTCAGCAGGATCTCATAGCCCACCTGACCTGTCAGCAGCAGGATACCGTCTGCCTCAAAATGAAGAATATGGCCCTCAAGAAAACCAATCATAGCATCCGTTTACACCTGTAATAGCCAGTCAGAGCCAGACCCAGTGCATCTGACGCATGAAACGGCCGGATGGGTTCATCATGGTCAAGCAGGTGCCGGACTGCCCTTTCCATCTGATGTTTATTCGCACCGCCATTTCCAGAAATAATTTTTTTTACCTCCCTGACCGGTATTTCCTCAACCTCAAGCCCGGCCTTATGGGCTGCCAGAAGCAGCACACCAGTCACCTTGCCCAACATAATACCTGATCCGGGGTATTTTTCAAGCGAGTAAATATCCTCAATCACCACCCTGTCAGGTGAATGTTCCATCAGGAAATCATAGGTTTTTGAATAAATCTGATTGAGTCTGAGCGGTGTGGAATCTTTGGGATCAGTGGCTATTGAACCGAATGCGTAATGTACGATTGCGCTGGTATCCCCTTGAATGATACCGATACCGGTGCCGGACAATCCCGGATCAATGCCCACAATTTTGATCATCGTGACCTGTTGATGCTACTTCAACCCTTTCAATTTTTCCTGGGCATACGTTGCTTCCTGGGAATCTGGAAACTTTTTTAACAGCTCTTTCAAGATCAATCTGGCATTTGCAAATTCCCCAAGTTCTGCAAATGCATAGCCCTGCTTTAGCCTTGCCGCGGCTAATTTATTACTCTTGGGATATGTCTCAAGGACTTTTTGATATTCCAGAATTGCTTCAGCATACCGCTTTTCAACATAATAGCTGTCAGCGATCCAGTATCTGGCGTTATCTGCGTTATCAGACTCCGGATATTTGGCTATGAAATTTTCAAAAGCAATCCTGGCGTTCTCCATTTCCCTGTCATCAAAGAGTTTTTTGGCCCGGGCATAGATGCTTTCTTCCGTATCTGCAAGGGGAACTTCCCCTGGGTCGGCAACATCAGAGACAAGGCCGCCCCCGGTCGAGGGTTCAAATCCCATATGCTTTTCAAGCGCTATAATTTTTTCATAATTCTTTGAAATGGCACTGTCAAGCCGTTCCAATTGCGTCTCTATCTCTTTTCTGTCTGTCTCAGCCATCCCGTCAATCCGGTGATGGATTTCCTGGATAGCCCCTTCAAGACGCTGAAGTTTCTTTTGTATCGCGTCAATCTCATATTTCAGGTTGGCGTATTCTTCTTTACTGATCAGGTGACTGCCCTGAATTTTTTCCGATAGGGTTGCAAGCTGTTTCTTCAGACTGAGTTGATCCTGGCGGTTCTGATCAATTGACGCCTGGGATATTTTTTTCTGCTTGGAGAGCTGACGGGCATTTTCCATTTCCATGGCCGCCACCCGGTTTTCAAGGGCAACAAACTTCTGGGGCTCAACACAGCCCAAAAGCGGGAAAAACGCAAGTATCCAGCAAAGATATCTGATTTTCATAATTCAACTCCAACAGACAGTGGAACACAATGGTTCAGGCGCAACAATTCCGCTTGTAGGGTTGTTGCGCCTGAATCCAAACTGCAAAGAGACGTCGGCAGGCAGCTAATTAATGGCAAAGTGTGCGCGACGGTTCAGCCGGTATGCACTTTCAGTGCTGCCGGTGGAAATGGGCTGTTCTTCGCCAAAGCTGATGATGTCCAGACGGGATGAAGATATACCCAGATTAACCAGGTAGGCTTTCGCGGCAGCAGCGCGGCGTTCACCCAGTGCCAGGTTGTAATCAGTGGTGCCCCGTTCGTCACAATGGCCTTCGATGGTCACTTTGACCCCCGGGTTCTTCACCAGCCAGGCTGCTTTTTCTTTCAGCAGTGCCATGGCAGTGGCATCAAGGTCTGAACTGTCATAGGCAAACAGGACATCCTGATTCATAAATGCCTGTTTGGCTCTGGCTGCAGCTTCTTTCATGGCTTGTTCCCGAGCCATTTCTTCCTGGATTTTCTGCTGTGCCAGCCGTTCAGCTTCCTCTCTTGCCCGCTGCGCATCCCTTTCCTGCTGTGCCATGCGTTCTCTTTCCTGGTCTTCCTGATTCTCGATCGTTGTACCTTCAGACACAACGGTTTTTTTCGCGCATGAAACAGTCAGAAAAAGTCCAGAGACGAGCACTGCCATAACCAAATTCATCCACATCCTGCTTTTCATCACGTTCTCTCCTTTTAGCAATTATTCTTTTTTATCATTCATCTGTATTCAAAGAAGGCGACCAGGCCGGTTGTGACTGTCGGCCGCGCTTCACGATTAACTGTCTTTGATCTGTACCAGAGGCGTTCATGACAAATATTTTGGGGACCCTTCCATTCCGGGTGGAGGTGAAAGCAAGCATACTGCCGTCCGGAGACCAGCTCGGATCCTCATTATCCCCTGAATCCATGGTCAGCTGAACCGGCATTCCAGAATCCACCCGGATAACAAAGATATCAATTGAATTGTCTTCAATACCGACATAGGCAATTCTTTTCCCGTCAGGCGACCAGGCAGGGGAGGTGTTATGGTTGCCTTGATATGTCAGGCGTTTCACCTGCCCCGTCTCCAAATCCTTAATATATATCTGAGGGCTGCCGTAACGCCGGGAAGTAAAGGCTATTTTTCGACCGTCCGGCGAAAAATCCGGCGAAACATCAATCCCCGAGCTTCTTGTTATCCTTTTAATCATTTCTCCCTTTCGGGTCAACAAATAAATTTCCGGATCTCCCTGATAGGTCATGGCTGCAGCCAGTTTCAGGCTGCCGGGCATCCAGTCCGGGGCGCTGTTGGTTCCGGGATAATTGACAATGGCCCCCAGTTTGCCGTGAACCTGGCGGATAAGGATCTTTGTCCCGCCTTTTGCATAGGAGACATAAGCGAGCCACTGACCGTCGTGGGACCAGGAAGGGGCGAGACTGATACTGTTGTGCCGGGTGACCGGTTTGATGTTTTTACCGTCAAAATCACAGGTAAAGATCTCTTTTGTACGCCCGCGTTTTGACACAAACGCAATTTTTGAGTTGAAGACCCCGGTACTGCCTGTCAGGGCTTTGGATACGTCTGCGCAGAACTGAAGAATAATCTGACGGACCTGGGAGCGTTTTCCGCTGTAGATATTGCCCACCACGAGTTCGGATTTAAACGTATCAAACAGGCGCAGTGCAACAGACACCTCTCCATTGGGCCGCTGCTGGATCTTTCCGGTCACCAGCAGTTCCGCACCGATCCCGGTCCAGTCCTTGAACTTTATTTCCGGTAGGGAAACCCCTTTTTCAGCCGGACTGGAAAGAAACGCCACCGGATTCATCACCTTGAGATATCCGGTAAAGTTCAAGCTTTCTTTTAGAATCTGAAGGCCTTGTCTGGCATCTGCCGCCTCTGGCGGACTGCCTGTCGCCAGCATAAATTCGGTGACCGCCACCGGTGTTTTCTCGGAAAACGGGTTTTTGATATCAATATAGGTATACTTTTTGGCAAGAGAGGACTGCGGCAATGCTGTCAGCATCAGGGTGGCCAAAAAGACAATGAGAAAAAGACTGGCTGGACAGCAGACGGCGTCTGGTTTGAATCGTACTGATGGTCGCATTTATTTTAATCCCCTGGGACCGAATTTAAGACCAATATCATAAGAATGCATGCCCTGGGGCAGCGGTGGTAATGGATTGGATTTTTGAACTGCTTTTCTGGCAGATTCATCCAGATAACGATTTCCGGACCGGGTCTCCATGATAATATCCCTGATCTGTCCGCTCTTTAGTATTTTAATCAGAATCCTGACCTCCAGGTTCTGGTCCATCCGTGCCAGCACATCATTAAAGACCCAGTTCTGCTCAATGGCTGAACCGATGACCAGGTGATAAAGGTCAATCGGTTTATATCCCTGCCGTCCGGTCCCCTCTGACTGACCGGTTTCTGTCTTCGGCTGATCCTTAATGCTCTGTTTGAGGCGAGCCATGGCCGCTGCCAGCTGCTCCTGCTTTTCTCTTTCAAGCTGTTCAGCGAGTTTTTCCCTGGCCTGTTCCAGTGTCTCTTCAGTATTTTCCGGTTCCTGTTGCGCTGCTACCTTAGAATCAGGTTCAGGCGGTTTGGGCTTTTTCTCCGGCTTTGGTTTCTGCTTGGCAGGCTTTTTTTTCTTCTTGGCCATCAGTTCTTTTAAGTTTTTCGGTTTCTTTTTTAAACTGATATCCGGTTTAATATGTTTAATTTTTCTTTTTTTCTTTTTTATTTTGCTTTTCTTTACAGAGACCTCTCCATCCCCGGCAGGCGCAGGCGCCGGGTCTGTGTCATCAAGCAAAGGGGCTGGGGTAAAAGTGACCAGGTCCACCTGGACGACCGGCGGCAGCGGTTTAAGCGGGTTATAGTTCTGAAAGAAAATCAGGCCGAAAAAAAGAAGCAGATGGACCAGGGCAGACAATGAAAAAAAAACGATCCCGGCTCTGGTATTATCCTTTTCACGCCAGAAAAGTGAATCCTGCCTGATTTTGAAATTTTTACCCGAAGCCATGCCCGCTCATCAGGATTCTTCCTGGTTTTCAGGAAGGGTAATCATACCAAGGCTGTCGATCCCGGCCTTTTTGATTTTTGACATCACATTCACCACAATGCCGTATGGAACATTTTTATCTGCTCTCAGATAAACGTTTCTGCTCTCCAGGTTCTCCAGTATGGCACCCAGCTTCTGTGTCAGGAATTCAACACTGACCACCTGTTCGTTGATAAACACCTGCCGATCTGCATCAATCGAAATAATCAGACGTTCTTCACTGCCTTTCAATGCCTTGCTGGTTGCCTTGGGCAGATCCACATCAACCCCCTGCACCAGCATGGGCGCTGTTACCATGAAAATGATCAGCAGCACCAGCATGACATCCACAAACGGGGTCACATTAATCTCAGACATGAAGTCGCCGCTACCAGAACCTGAATGCATTACCCCTCCATTTGCTTTTGAATGTCACGTTCCATGATATTTAAAAGATCAGATGAAAAGCTGTTCAGTTCCGAATCAAGGACCCGGATGCGGTCAGTGAAATAATTATAGGCAATGACCGACGGGATGGCCACGGCCAGGCCGGCAGCAGTGGCAATCAAAGCTTCTGATATACCGGGGGCGACCACAGCAAGACTGGCAGACCCGCTCAGGCCGATTCCCTGAAAGGTGTTCATGATACCCCAGACAGTTCCGAAAAGACCGATAAAGGGCGCTGTGTTCCCGGCAGTGGCCAGAAAGGGAACCAGCTGGACCAGGCGTCGGACTTCGACACTGATGGAGCGGTTGATGGAACGCTTGACACTGCCGATGGATTGAAGATAAGACTGCCCGCTTCTCTGCATGGCTGCGTTTGGGCTCTCTTTGCCGTCGGACCGGGCCATTTCCATATAGGCGGTGATGAATATCCTGGCCACAGGGCTTGAACGAAGCGCCTTGGCTTTTGAAAACGCATCTGCCAGGTTCCTGCATTGCCAGAAAATGTCTGTAAAATCGGCAGATTCCTTGAACGCTTTGCGAATGTACCTGAATTTGATAAAAATAATTGCCCAGGAGGTGATGGAGAAAAAAAGCAGCAGCAGCATCACAAATTTTACTACCGGACCTGCGCCGCTCAACATGTAAAAGATTCCAACGGTTTCCGTGGTCATAACCCCTCTCTTGTGTGCATATCCTTTACTTGCGGGTTCGGATATCAGATTAATTCAATAAAAATTTGTATATGAGCCGTCAGATCCTGTCAAGTTCTTATTCAGGAAAACCCCTTGGCTGACGGCCTGTTTGTCCCCTGCCCAGGGATTGAAAAGACCGGACCCGACAAAAAAAATAAGGCTGCTGCAGTCCCCTGCAGCAGCCTTATTCTATCTTCATTTGAAAAACACAGGCAGGCGGGCCTGTTCAAAAAAAATGATCTTACATCATGCCGCCCATGCCGCCCATGCCGCCCATACCGCCCATGCCGCCGCCGCCAGGCATTGCTGCAGCTGCATTTTCTTCAGGTTTTTCAGCGATCATCGCTTCAGTGGTCAGCATTACAGAAGCCACACTGGCAGCATTCTGAAGTGCGAAACGAACCACTTTTTTAGGATCAATTACGCCGGCTTCAATCAGATCTTCGTAAACGTCAGTTCTGGCGTTATAACCAAAGGCGCCTTCACCTTCCTTGACTTTATTGATCACAACAGAGCCTTCAACAC
>CAZLNA010000053.1:0-4437 GCA_964560485.1 uncultured Desulfobacula sp.
GCCCCGTTCTAAGGTGTCATTCAAAACCCGTTTCAGGCTTTCGCCCAGGTCTGCCACCGGTTGATGTTCACGGTCGCCATAGGTACTTTCCGTAATCATCAGATCAATCTGACGGTCGTCAGAATTGAACACCAGGGTAGGGTCTTTCAAAATCGGTTTATTAAAACGGCCCACATCGCCCGTATAAAGGATCCGTTTTACCTGATCGCCCTGGTTGACACGGATCAGTGAGAATGCCGATCCAAGGATATGGCCGGCCACATAAAAGGTGACAGACGTTTCTTTGCCAATGGTCACAGGATATTCAAACGGATACCCGTCAATAAAACCAAGCGACTGCCTGGCATCTTCCTGGGTATAGAGGGGCGTGATTCCCTCAATCTTGTATTTTTCCTGAACGGATGCCAGCGCCTTATGATCAATATCATGGGCATTTTTTTTCAGCATCTGCCGGATCTGGGACTTTTGTTTATTGGTCAGGTTTTTCCCGGTATTTTTCTGCTCCTGGGCATAGAGAAACGACCTTAATGCCTTGTAATTCAGATAAAGGGCATCTGACTCCTGGATGTGGCCGCTGTCCTGGAGCATATAGTCAAGGGCGTCTGCGGTCGGCCGCGTGGTTACCACCCGCCCTGAAAATTGATTTTTGGTCAGCAGGGGAATCCGGCCGGAATGATCAATATGGGCATGGGAGAGAACCATGCTGGTCAGAGATGACGGATCCACAGGAAAGGATTTATTTTTTTCCCGGCTCTCCTTTCGCCGCCCCTGAAACATGCCGCAATCCATGAGTATTCTGTCCACACCGGTATCAAGCAGGTGCATCGAACCGGTCACTTCACCAGCCGCCCCCCAGAAAGTTACGTTCATTTTATTTCCTTATAACGGTTGCCTGCCGGAGCAGGAGCTGCACCCCATCAGCGGGTGAATACTTTTTTCAACAGTTCAGTGGTTCTTTTTACCGGATCTTTACGGATCGCAGCCTCTTCTTTTGCCAGGTAATAAAAAATACCGTCCATGCCCTTTTCAGTCACATATTCGGTCAGGTTCGCCTTGGCATCAGGCACAAACGGATATTTTTTATACGCTGATATCATCTTATCATAGGCCTGTACCGCTCCGACCTGGGAAAGCGTATCTGTGACCACCGGCTTCATTTCACCGGCCAGCGGCTCTGACATTTTTTCCTTGAAATACTGTGTGGCCGCATCTTCAGGACCGTTATAAATCTTTTGAACATCTTCAAGCGTCATCTGGGTGATGGCATTCACAAAGAGACGTTTTGCTTTTGGTGTTGCCGCCTCTGCTGCCCGGTTCAATTTCAGTTCAAGATCCTCAAACAGGTGTGCCATGCCTACTTTTGAGAGCATGCTTTTCACTTTGACCAGGCTGCCCGGCAGCGGGATGTGAATCTGGGGATCTGAATTGAATCCGTCCTTGGCCCCAAGCTGTTCAACCACCCGTTGAGAACCGACTTTCAGCGCCTCTTTCAAGCCTGCGCCGATCTCTTCTGTTGTCAGGGCGGTTCCTTTGTCTGAACCGCCAAAAGTTTTCAGCAGATCAGATGTTTTATCCAGCCATCCGGCAAAGACGACTGCCGGCAATATCATCAGGATGGCTGCCAGGCCGATTGTAGCAAGAGCGTTCTTTTTTTTCTGCATAGGTATCCCCTATTCTGGAGTCGTGTTATTCTTTACAGGCTCTGGTCCCAGTTTAGTTGCCCAATCCCGGCAGCAGCCCTTTGATCCTGTCTCTGACCGCTTCTCTGGGGGCGCTTTCCTGAGATTTTGTCCCTTCCTGGTCAGTGCCGAGAATCTGTTCTTTTAATGCATCCGGAGAAAGGCCCTTATCCCCGCCAATCATGCCTTTAAGGTCCGGCCGGATTTTGGGTTTGGCAAAATTGCCCGTTATCAGCAGCGGCACCATCAGGCCGGAACGCTGCTGAGTATCACCCTGACCTTTAAGGGTGGCGACAAATTTGGGTTCAATCCGCATATCCAGGATTTCTCTGACCAGATCGATATCACCGGTGGCCAGCAGGCGCAGCAGCGGCGACATCATCCGTGTGCCATCTGTTTTCACCAGGCCGTTTCTGGCAGTGAACGGAATATTGAGTTCAGCAAAATCGGTTTTCGGCCGCTCATCTGACGAAGACTGGCTGCCGAATTTGGCAGCTGTATTTCTCACCATACCGGCAATATCGATCCCGATAATGGCACCGTCATTAAACAGCAGGCCTCCTTTTCCATTCAGCGTCTTCTTGATCATGGCCGGGTCTTCTCCCTGCATGGACAACAGGACATCTGCTTTCAATGTTCCCTCGATCACGTCTTTTTTAGCAGCATCTTTGAGCAGCGGGCCCACCTGGATGCCGGATGCATCGAGTGTAACCTTTGTCTTTGGCACCTGGCCCTGGACATTCAGATCAACCCTGGCATCTGCCCTGCCCTGGTAAAGTTTCATTCCAAAAGGATCCACAGTGATCACGCCGTCCCTGGCTTTGACATGAATGGTGACAGCCTCTGCCCGGGCACCGTTCGCTTTTATTTTGCCGACCTGTACCTTCCCGTCGAGGACCAGCTTTCTTAATGGCTGGTAATCGGTTTTTTTCTTCTTCTTTTTTTCCGGTGTCCCGCTTTGGGCCGGTTCTTTTTGTTCGGCCGGTTCAGGAAGATACCGGTCCAGGTCAATCTGGTCAAGGTTCAAATCAAATGCAAGGTTCGGTTTTGCAAACTCACTGGCACTGGCTGAAAAAGCCAGCGTGGAATCATCCAGAGAGAGCCGCCCGTCTGAAATTGCCACAGAAGCAGGCGTTCCCTTGATCCGCGACCGGAAGGATACCGTTTCCAGCACCTTTGGGTCTTTCGTTTTCAACCCAAGGGGCTGGCCCAGTGCACTGAGCAGCTGTTTCGGCGAAAACTGCGCAACCTCTATTGTGGTATCAAATTGCAGATCTGCCGCCGGATCTGTCACACTGCCGTTTATCCGGACATCAAGGGCGTTGAGCGCTTTCAGCGCCAGATCAATGGCCATGACCCCTTTTCCGGGTGTTTTCCCGACAGGTCCGACAAAGCCTTCAATGGAAATGGGTTGATTGTCCAGACTGGCATTAAATTTTATCTGAACAGGTTTATCCAGGCTGATATCTGCCAGATCAAGATTAAAGTCGGATATCTGCTTTTGAACACCTTTGGCAGCGTCCTGAAACATCAACCTGCCGTTCACAATTGAAAACTGATCCACCTGAAGGTCTTCAATGGGCAGTCCCTGACCCGATCCTTTTTCTGCTCTATCCGTCTTCCTGGGCCCGTCAGGCCCTGATTTACCCATCCCTTGCCAGTTCGCCGTGCCATCAGCCTTTTTTTCCAGATAGATCACAGGACTGTCCAGGACAAAGGTCTTGACCTTTATCTGCCTTGACAGCAAAGGCATCACTTTGAGACGGACCTCGAACGTTTTAACGCTCACCATCTCTTTTTGAGAGAATCCTGCCGGGCTGCCCAGCCGGATATCTGTCAATTTTACCCCGACCCAGGGGAAAACGGAAAGATCGATGTCATCCCCCATGGAAAATGTTCGGCCAGTGGCCTGGGCGATTTTTTCCTCAATCACGGGTTTGTATTTTTTCACATCGACAACCTGAGGAACAATGAGAGCTGCGGCAATGACCAGCACGGTTAAAATACCGCCAATAATGATCAGCCACTTGAATACGCTTTTCATGGCATCTCTCCTAGTGATCTAAATGATGATAAAATTTATTACGATGTCCAAGCCATCCTGCACTGCGAACACAGCGATACCCTATTTACTATCTGCTGACAGGCGGATAGTCAAGATTTTTAACCCGGCCGCTGCTGAGAAACCGGGCTGCTGTTCAGGCACTGGTTAGAGAACAGCCAGTGCTGCCTCATAATCCGGCTCATGGGTGATATCATCCACAAGCTCAGCATACAGGACCTTGTTGTTTTCATCCAGAACAATCACGGCACGTGCGGTCAATCCTTTGAGCGGACCGTCTTCAATCAGCAGACCATTGGTCCGGGCAAAATCATTGTTCCGGAAAAGAGAGCCGGTTTCAACCTTGTCAATGCCTTCTGCCCCGCAAAACCGTTTCTGGGCAAACGGCAGGTCGGCAGACAGGCAGATCACCACGGTATTTTCAAGCCCGGCTGCTTTCTGGTTAAATGTTCTTACAGAGGTTGCACACACATCCGTATCAATGCTGGGGAAAATATTGAGGACTTTTCGCTGTCCTTTGAAATCTTCAAGTGTGAGTTCAGAAAGGTCCTGTTTGACTGCCAGAAGAATTTCAACCTGCGCACCGTTTGTCGGAAAATTGCCTGTCAGCTGAACAGGATTGCCCTTGAGTTGGGTTGTCGCCATGAGATCGCTCCTTTTAATGAATGAACGGTTATGTATCTTTGCTGTTAAAAA
>CAZLNA010000053.1:4537-9663 GCA_964560485.1 uncultured Desulfobacula sp.
ACGAAATTACAGCCAGGAAAGTCTATGAACAGCAGATGATCCTGGCAGCCAATGTGTTTGAAAACACGATTGAGGCCATCATGATCACCGATACTCAGGGGATCATCCAGCGGGTCAACAAAGCATTCACCACAATCACCGGGTATAGTGAAAAAGAGGTTACTGGAAAGAATCCCAGGATATTAAAATCGAACCGGCATGACACACATTTCTATAAAACGATCTGGAAGACGGTCCTTGATACCGGCTCCTGGGAGGGAGAAATCTGGAACCGGCGCAAAAACGGGGAAACCTTTCCAGAATGGCTTTCCATTAACGCCATCAAGGATGCCAGTGGCCAGACCATCTATTATGCTGCTCTTTTTCACGATATTTCAGATGCGAAAAAAAATGAAAGGCTTTTGAACTATCAGGCCAATTACGATCCGCTTACCGGTCTTCCCAACCGCCAGCTGTTCAATGACCGCCTTAAAAATGCCCTCACCCACTGCAGGCGTGAGCAGCTCCCAATGAGCCTTTTTTTCTGTGATCTTGATGACTTTAAAAATATCAATGACAGCCAGGGGCATTATTTTGGGGATCTTCTGCTCAAATCCGCTGCTCAGCGGCTGGCCCAGTGCTGCCGCGACGAGGATACCGTGGCCCGGCTGGGCGGGGATGAATTCGCGATTATCTGTCCGTTTATCCGGGCCAATGAACCGGCTGCGGCCAGTCTGGCCAAACGAATTCTGGAAGCCTTTGCTGCGCCGTTCGACCTGGACGGTGCACAGGTGTTTGCCCAGATGAGTATCGGTATCACCCGTTACCCTGAAGACGGTAAAGACATTGAAACACTGATTAAAAACGCAGATGTTGCCATGTACCGGTCAAAAGGAAAGGGGAAAAACCAATATTCCTTTTATACGCCGGAACTCAGTATCCAGGTGCTCAGGCGGATCAGCCTTTCCAATGACCTGAGAAGTGCATTGGACCACCAGGAATTCATGGTCTATTACCAGCCCAAGGCAGATATCCTGACCGGTTATGTATCTGGCATGGAAGCGCTAATGCGTTGGAACCGGAGGGGAATTGAGATCGTTTCCCCGGCAGAATTCATCCCCCTGGCAGAAGATACCGGTGCGATCTATCCGTTAGGCGAGTGGATCATGGAAGAGGCCTGTTATCGGATTAAAGAGTTCAGCCAGATCTGCGGCCGGGATCTAAAAATTGCCGTTAACCTGTCAGTCAAACAGTTTTCCCAGCTCGATCTGATCAGCAAAATAAAAAATATCCTGGAAAAAACCGGACTGCCTTCCCACCTTCTGACCATTGAAATTACAGAGAATATAGTTATCAGCAATATTGAAAAAACCATCCAGACATTAAACGAATTGTCTGAGCTCGGGATACAGATCTCCATCGACGACTTTGGTACAGGCTACTCATCCTTATCCTACCTGAAAAAACTGCCGCTGTCAGAACTGAAAATTGATAAAAGCTTTGTGGACGATACACCGAACAACACCGAATCCTGCGCGATTGTGAATACGGTCCTTTCCCTGGCCCGGAACCTGAACCTGAAAACAGTTGCCGAGGGTGTGGAGAATCAGGCACAGTTGAACTTCCTAAAACAGAACGGCTGCAATGAAATCCAGGGATACTATTTCTGTCAGCCGGTGTCAGGCCAGGAGATGAAGGCTTTTCTGGCCCGTGAGAAAGAGCCTCTCAATGCTGCCCTCCTCGATGGGTAACAGCGTCACCCCTCTTGAAACAAAAGGATCTTAAACCCGATTCCGATCAATACGATACCGCCGGCAATTTCCATGCGGCTGCCGAAAAACGCACCAAGCCGGTTTCCGGCCTTGATGGCCAGAAATGAGAGCCCGGCCGTCACAAGGCCGATCAGGATACTCGGCTTTATAATATCCTGATCGAGCACAGCAAGACTCAGTCCCACAGCCAGGGCATCAATGCTGGTAGCCACGCTCAGCATGACCATGGTCACACCCCGTGAAGGATCTCTCTTCTCAGACGGCGGTCCCGGGGAGGCGCCCTCCCAGATCATCCGTACCCCCACAAACGCAAGCAGGAAAAATGCAATCCAGTGATCAACCGCCTGGAACCGGTCTGCCAGGCCGACCCCCATTGCCCAGCCAGCCATGGGCATCAGGCATTGGAAAAGGCCAAAATGAAAGGCAAGCCGGAAAACCGCCCGGTTATCCGATGCAAACCCGGCAGCGGCTGCGGCCAGGCAGACAGCAGACGCATCCATTGCCAGCCCGACAGCGATCAAGACTATTTCGACAGTGCTCATACTGCCATTATGATGCAACCCGGCTGTTTGTGCAAATAAAACCGGCGATAACTGCCGGCAACACTGCACTGCAGACGGTTTAGGCGCACGAATCATGCCATTTTGCAGCAATACCTGTTGTCATGCGGCTGCCTTGCATGGTATCTTCTTGACTGACGCATGAAGCTTCCCACCTCAAACAGGAGAGAGACAATGGAAAACACTCAGACACTGGATATCCTTAAACAGGCCTTTCTCATGGAAAAAAAAGGCAAGCGTCTTTATGACACAGCTGCAGAACAGGCAACAGATGAACGGGTAAAAGCATTTTTCAATGAACTGGCTGAAGATGAAACCCAGCATATGGAAATTCTTGCCCTTCAGTTTCGGGCAACTGCACAAAACGGTCATTTTTCAGACATCAAACAGGACGATGATGCTCAAGACAGCAGTGATGCTGCCATTCTTGACCAGGATCTCATCAGCCGGATCAATGCAGCCGGATTTGAGGCCACGGCAATCACAGCTGCCATCGCATTTGAGGAAAAAGCGGTCCGCATTTATTCAGACCGTGCCAAAACATCAGACGACCCGCAGGAAAAAAAAATGTACCAATGGCTGGCTGCCTGGGAACAGAGTCACTTGAACAAACTGACCGCTATTGAAGAAAATCTTCACCAGGCCGTCTGGAATGATAATCAGTTCTGGCCTTTTTAAAATTTTTGAACTGCCCGGGCCATCTCTATCACAGGCAAAGGCGAGATCGATGGTCCGGGAAGCATCGCAAGGATCTTCTGCGGTGCGCCGCGATACAACAGCCTCACACTGATCACAGACCCCTTTGGCGGAGCAAACCCTAAATCAACTGGAATGGTAACGGTTTCACCGGCCCGGATCCGGTTATCTGATAATACCTGACTTGCTTTTGCCAGATTGATCACAGGATTGCCAGCCTTGTCACCAAAAACAGTCCGGAATATCAGCGCGTCACTGTCTAAAATCCCCTTCCGGTCCAGGCGGCCCGAGGTATACAATACCTTATGCGTTTCATCCTTTACCACAATCTCAAGCCAGACCTGGCGAAGATCGCCAAGACCGGTGGGAATCGAGTGGCCCGCACCGCTGTTGGTCACAGACACCCTGATCCGGGTTGCCTCTTTTGTGACGGTATCTATCTTTACCACTGCCGCGTTTCTGAGCCGTTCAATGGCCATGTCTGATTTTTCCTGAGCATTGAAGCGTGCAGGCACGTATGTATTGGCCCCTACAAAATAATGGGTAAAAATATGGGGCCGTTCGTCTGAATAATCTGCCGCACTTCCGGGATTATCCGGCCGGGATGTAGAACCGGTGGCCGGAACCCCCGGCCGCTGGACCATATGACAATCCTGGCAGGTCACCCGTTTTTCAGGATCCTCCGAATTATAGGGACTGTTCTTCCATTCAGTATAAGTGGTTTCCAGGTTGGTGCCAAAGGCCACGTGCTTGACATCATGACAGGTCCCGCAAATTCTTGCTTCCGTATGCAGTTTTGAATAGGCGGCTTCATGGAAATCCGGCTGGGCATCATCAAACGGGCCATATTTCGTCCCAGGGTCCTCTTCCCCCTGGCCAGGTGACACAACCAGACCGTTATTGTACATTTTTTTGACATCCACTGCACTGTGGCAGTAATCACACTGGATTCCGCGGGTTGCAATTTCAGGCGTCTGTGAAAGATTGTCAGACATTTTTCTGGGAAAACCTGAAACATACCCCACAGGTGTGTGGCATTTGACACAGGACTCGGCCTCCTCAATCTCTCCCGGCTCTGACAGGCCGGTCAGAAAATACCGGGCCAGTTTATTGTAAATTGGATCGGTATGGGAAAGGCTGTGCAGGGAACCTTGCCACTGACTGTAAATTTCAGAATGGCAGTCCGCACAGGTGGCGGCCGGTATAAAGCGGTTTATGTCAAGGTCCTGATCAGCCGTTGCCTTGGCAGGCAAGCTGACAAGCATCAGAATGACAACGACAATAGCCGTTGAAAAAAAATGGTTCGATATGAATAACGGTTTCATGAGTCTATTTGATTATTCCTGCAGGATAGGTTCGGGTTTCTCCGTCCAGCGTGAGTACGGTCCAGTTGCCCTGTTCATCTTTTGCTGCCACCAGGCAGTCAATGCGTGTGTTGTCATTGAGCTGAATAAAGCATTCCCCGGTATCATTCAAGGTGTTGACTTCAACGAAATTTTTGTTTGCAGCAAGCTGCTGAAACTTCCGGGTCCCTTCTTCAATGGCAATTATCCGGTCGTATTCCTCAGGATCAATGGACTGAATCTGCGCCCTGAGGTCCTGAATCTGTTGTTTGTAAGCGGCAATTTTTTGAACAACCGCCTCCATCTGATCCGCTTGATCAGAGGGTATGGAGACGAGAATCTGGCGCTGCAGATCCATGTCGGTTTCAATAAAATTAATTTTCTGGAGCAAGCCTTTTACTTTGGCCTTCATCTGTTTTCCCCTGTTTAACCGGTCACACCCACTGGTGATCATTTCACAGGCCGTCAGGTTCTGCAGAGCCGGCCTGTTTTTAATTCTTTGTGGTTATGCCGCGCAATCCATTGAATCAGGCGGTTTAACGCACGCAGCAGCATGCGTTTAGCTGTGGTATTTGCTGATGATTTCATTTTCAAACCTGCTGCTGCTTTTAAAGGCATTTACCCTAAACCATCCTCAGGGCCTTGTCAAGCAACGGTTACCAGCCCTAACCCCTTTTAAACCCTGGCCATTTCAAACGAGTGAACACGGCTATGAATCTAGACGATACTTGAAAAGCAGACAATCTTTTTCAAGCAGCTTCATTTCTATCAATTCG
>CAZLNA010000054.1:0-9498 GCA_964560485.1 uncultured Desulfobacula sp.
CCTATAAACCGATCCTTGATTTTTACAGCCGTGTGTTCACCGCCCAGGAAGAAAGCCGTGAGTCGATCCGGCTTGAACTGTTCACCATTCCCCAGGAGATCCTGGAGAAAAAACTCAGTAATCAGATGCCGTTGATACTTCCCTCAGAGTTCAGGATTGATACCAGAGCCGGGCAGAATTTGATGACAGTGCTTTGCGATATTGCAGCAAAACATGCGCCGAATCTTAGTGAGGATGCCATGATTATCAAAGCGGCAATTGAAAATCAGCATATCGATCTGGATGAATTTTTTTCATCGGTTCTTAACGACAGGCAGGACCCAAGCGTGCAGATAGCAGAACAACTCGGTATAAATTCGAAACATCTGCTGATGTTCGGTTTTTTAAGCATTGCGCCAAGTCTGGACATCTGTCAGCGTCAGCTTTCACTTTATTTTGAGGAATCCTTTGAATTCCAAAAAGGATACTGCCCTGTCTGCGGCAGCCAGCCCGATATTGCTATTCTGAACGAAGACGGAAGGCGGGCCTTGCGATGCAGCCTCTGCCATCACCAGTGGAAAGTCCGGCGGACAGGGTGCGTCTATTGTGAAAATAAAGACCCTGAAAAACAGCAGTACTTTTACAGCAACGAGGAAAAAGAATACCGGGTGGATATCTGCGATAACTGCCGAAAATACATCAAAACCATTGATTTAAGACAGCTCAACCGACTGCTGAATCTCGATCTTGAAATGGTCTCCACCCTCCACCTGGATATGAAAGCCACAACACAGGGGTATATCAGCCATGCCGGTGATAAATTTAATTAGACACGCATGGGTCTGGCTGTTTGCCGGCCTGGTTCTGAGCCTGTCTCCCTCCAGCCTGGGGTGGTGCGGATCTCCCGTGGCCCAGCTTGATTTCACTTTACCAGCCCCCCAGGCTGCTCAAGAGCGTGCGTATCTCGGCGTGTCATCGCAGTTTCACCTGGGCCAGGTTAAAGCAGACGTCCTGATCATAGAGGTCTTTTCCATGTACTGCCCTGTATGCCAACGCGAAGCTTCGAACGTGAACTCGCTTTTTGACCTGATCCGGAAGAACAAAGCACTCAGGGACCGGGTCAAGATGATCGGTATCGGTGCCGGGAATTCAGATTTTGAGGTTGCTTTTTTTAAAGATAAATACAAGATCGGGTTTCCCCTGTTCAGTGATGCTGATTTTTCGCTTCACAAGAAGATCGGTGAGGTCAGGACCCCTCATTTTTTCGGACTCATTCTCAATCCGGATCAGAGTTTTTCGCTTTTTTATTCAGAATCCGGTGAGATTAAAGACCCGGTGCAATTTTTAAAACAGATCCTTGAAAAGTCAAAGACTGACATAGTGCCATGAACCGATATGTATTCTGCATTGTCCTCTGTATTGTCTGCATGGTGAGCCAGACATCATCTGCGGGCTCTTCCGCGTTTGACAGCAAAATTTATCCAGTGGGACCGCTGAAGCCGGTGGACAGTGTTCTGAAAGTTAAAACCGGTGAGAAAGCCCCTGATTTTTTACTTCCGTCAATAAACGGGAAAAAAATACAGCTCTCAGAGTATGCGGGTAAAAAAAATGTCATGCTTACCTTTATTCCGGCAGCGTGGACACCGGTCTGTTCGGATCAGTGGCCCGGATATAATATCACCAGAGAATTATTTGAGCAGCTCGATACGGTTGTTATCGGTATCAGTACAGATAATCTGCCAACCCTTTATGCGTGGGTGGCGCAGATGGGAAAACTCTGGTTTGATGTATTGTCTGACTTCTGGCCCCACGGCCGGGTGGCGCAGCAGTATGGGGTGCTGAGAACCGACGGTACAGCAGAAAGAGCGATCTTTATCATTGATAAAAAGGGTGTCATTCAATTCATCCATGTGTCCGATATCAATATCCGCCCCGAGCTCGGGATGCTGATCAATGCACTCAAGCAGCTTGAACAGTAGTCCCCAGCAATCTTTTTTGTCTCAACGGTTCTGAATATCCTTCAGGATATCAATGGTTCTGGCATCCGGCGCTGTTCCCAGTTCCTTTTCAAGCTGCATCCGACAGGTGTCAAAAAGCCTTACCGCTTTGTCTTTGCGGCCGAGGTCTGCAAAGAGAATCATCAGGTTCTGATACGCATCCTCAAAACAGGGATCAGCATCAAGCGCTTTGTACCAGGTATCAATCGCCTGTTCTGACTGGTCAGCCTCCTCGTGTAAAAAAGCTTTGCGTGACAGTATATCAAGATACCGGTTTCGGAAAAGATCGCGCTTATGGCTGATCGAATCAATATAGGGATCATTTGCAAAATAATCCCCTTTGTATATTCCGCAGGCCTGTGAATATGCACTCAAGGCTGCCTGGATCTGGCGTTCCTGTTCAAGGACCGCACCCTGACGGTACGCCTGTAAAAAGGCATCCACATCAATACGGACAAGGTCCGGGTCAAGAGAGACTGTTCCTGCTTTCTGAAGGATGTATGAATATCCGAAATTCTGTATAGGTGAAGGCTCTATGGCTTTTCTGAGACGATGAAGATTAATTTTAAAATTTTTTTCCCCGGCTTTTGCATTGCTCTCCGGCCAGAGATCATCGATCAGTATCTCTCTGGGGACCTCCTGCGTACCGTGAAGAATAATGGCTTTTAAAAGCTGCACCGGTTTTCCGCCTTCAAATGCTTTTGGATCAATCGCCTGGTCACCTAAAAGAATTCTGAACTGGCCCAGGGTTTCAATCCAGAGTTTGGGCAGCATCGCTTTATAACAGGGTCTGAAATGCTCGATGGCAGCCCCCCGGTTCTGCTCGGGCTGCTGGTCAACCAGTCGGATAACAGATGCATTGACCCTTTCAGGGGTGCACCTGGAAATCAGTTTGAGAATATAGGAGCGGTCTTTGTGGGCTGATGCGTGCGAAAGTGCTAAAAGAAGCGCTTTGACCAAAGTTTCCTGATCAAGAAAAGGAAAGAAAAGATACTCTTCCTCCCTGGCTTTTTGAATTCCTTTGATAAGATAATTTTCAGTTTTTTCAGCCTGCCCGGTCTCATAAGAGATAATACCGTATGCCAGACAGGCCTGTGTCCCGTTCAAACCAGAGGAAATCTGGTTAAAATAGTCCGGAAGGGGGGAAAGCAGTTCTCCTGCCGCAGTGTATTCGGCCTGAGCCAGTTGAATCATGCCGGCCAGCAGACGTGTCTGGTAATAGTGGATTTCCCCTTTAACAGAAGGATCCAGGGCATCAAGGGCTTTTTGAACCGCTTTCCGGGCAAAGGAGAACCCTTTATTCAGATAGTGGCTGACCGCTTTGATGCGTTCGGAAATGCCTTCATAAAAATCGTTGCCTTCGAGGATGGAAAAATCTTTTAGATGTTCAGCCATCCGGACAGCATCTTCATACTGGCCGGTATAGGCCAGCTGCAATGCTTTGGCCTCTATAAATCCAGGATAGAGGAAAATCAAACCGAATTCATCAATTTCAGACTCTGATGCAGCCAGAAGAACACCGGCTTTTTTAAATTCTCCCCGGTTGAGGGCAAGATGGATGCTGACAATCCGGTTTAATGAGCGGTATTCAGGATTTTGAATGCCCGGCCGCATCTGTTTAAGCCGTGACAATACCTGGCCTGCAGCAGTGAAGTCGCCGGATTGGACATAGCCAAAGGTTAATACAATTGATGCATTGACCACCAGTTCCGGTGTATTGATCTGCTGGCCCATGACAATGGCATTCCGGCAGGCAGAGATTCCATTGGGCAGGTTTCCGGAGCCTGCGATATATCCCAGACCGATATGCTGAAGTAAAAGTGCGCGAGCCCATGGATACCGCTCTTTGTCACGGATTTCTTTCAGACAGGTTTCGCCTTTTCGTATCCATTTCGCAATAATAGATGCAGGGGCCCTGACAAAGACTGCCGCTTCAATGATAAAACCGATACACAGCAGAATTCCACGGATATCAGATCCTTGTTCAAACATTTCAAGGGCCTGCTGAAACCGGCGTATATTTTTTTTCCCACCGTGAATACGGCAGGTCATGGTTTGAAAAAAAATCAACCAGGGGTCCTGTTCCATCGATTTTTCGGGCAGACCGCTGATCCACTGGGCCAGCAAGGGCAGATTGCCCCGGATGACCAGATCTGTCCCTTTGATCTTAATGATCCTGATTATTTGGTCATGGGCGTTGGCAATTTTAAAATAGTGCAGGGCAGACTCATGTTCTTTGAGTTCCCAGAAAATCAGACCGATTTTCCGGTTCAGCGAGTCGAGGTATTCCCTGCCTTTCTCCGCAAGCAGATCCTGGATCAGAAATTCGCGGAAGAGATGGTGATACTTAAACACAGCAGCGCCGGAATGTCCGTCTATCCGTTGAATGAACAGATGGCGGTTTTCAAGTTCCAAAAGAACCGGCATCACGTCAACGTCATCCATAAGGGTTTCAAGGATGTCGACCCGGATCATTTCGAGAACAGCAGTCTGCTGCAGAAAATGTTTAATGGCAGAAGGCAGCAGCTGGTAAATTTCCTGTGAAAAATAGGTAAACACGTCCTCGGTGAGCTGCTGCGGAAGCTCAACCGGATTGATCTGGCGGAAGGATTCGGATATGAGAATCAGCCCGCCAGCCCAGCCAGCGGTTATCTTATGAATCTGTTCAATATCCCTGGCCTCCAAATCTGAAAGAGAGCCAAAAAAATCCCGTGTCTCTGGCAGTGTAAATCCGAGAATGTCATTGGTCAGAGAAAAAAGAGAGCGGTTCATGATCATCGGCCCGAGATTAAAACCGGGTTTCTGTCGTGAAAGAAGGTAAAGCTTTAAACAATCATGGCGGCTGGTGATCAGCCAGGAAAGCAGCTCAAAACCGGAACTATTTTCATCGAGCCGTTCGAGATCATCAAAAACCAGAATCACGGTCTGTGAAAGTTCGGAAAATAGTTTGTTTAACGCATCCTTGCATCTTAAAAGGCCTTCCTGGGTGCCGAGAACAGAACTGGGGACAGCTGACTCGAGATCGGTGAGGGTTTTGAGATTCTGAACGTCCTGACGCGCGCCTGAATCGATACAGTGCA
Source organism: uncultured Desulfobacula sp. (assembly GCA_964560485.1). Lineage (GTDB taxonomy): Bacteria > Desulfobacterota > Desulfobacteria > Desulfobacterales > Desulfobacteraceae > Desulfobacula. Next base: position 5,057 of record CAZLNA010000054.1, read on the forward strand.
TGACCGCTTTTACGATCCGGTGAAAAAGAACGCCGTGTTCCTGGTTATCCGATACCATGTGAATCCATGCGGCAGGCAATTGATTTTTCTTCAGGTAGCTTGCCACCAGTGTGGTCTTTCCCTGCGCAGCCTGACCTGTGACGAGGATACAGGGTGTCTGATGCTGTTCATCAAGTATGGAAAAAAGTCGCTGCCGCTGGACAACATCAGGTGCAACCCTGGGTTCAAATCGGTCGAGCATCAGCCAAGTTCCTGTTCGAGAGGATCTGCTGTCACCAGGTCGGCGTATTTATCCACCCCGATCATCTGGAAAACCCTGGCATAATTGTAAGTGATGTTTGAGATGTTTATTTCCGGTACAGTCCATTGTTTGAGGATGGTGACCAGGAGATCGATCCCCCCCCGGTTAATGGAAAAGCTGTCATCCAGAATCATATTCATGGATGTGATCTGATCCGGTATATCCAATTGGTGGAACCGATCTGCCGCTTCTTCGGTCAAACGGCCCACGAGCCTTACATCGAAGCTGTTTGAGTTGCTGCAGGTATCAAGTTCAAAAGGAATCAGGGCCGGCAAATTTTTTCTCTTCAGGGCCCTGGCCAGAGCTGCGTCCAGTGCGGCCCGGTCAACAGGCTTGTTGATAAAATCGGATGCATCCAGATCAAGGGCCTCAACAGCCTTTTCAAGATCGCCATGACCGGTGATGATAATGACTTGCGCCTCATTGTCGGACTGCCGGATCTGTCTGAGGACTTCAAGACCGTCCATGCCCGGCATTTTAATATCAGTAAACACAATGTCCGGTTTTTGTTCATCAAACAGCATAATGCCATTTTCACCATTCTCAGCCGTATACACTTCATAGCCGTAGGCTGTCAGAAAAAGTTTGAACATGGCAAGCGTGGCAGATTCATCATCAATGACTAAAATTCTCATAACATTTCCTGTTTTTAAATCACGTTGTTTCCCTGGGATGGTGGGCTGGAAAAATTATTCTGAAGCTGGTCGCACTTCCCGGTTTGCTTTCAACACTGATGGTGCCGCCGTAATCTTTGACAATCCCTTTGATAATCGGCAGACCAAGGCCTAATCCTTCGCCCATCTCCTTGGTGGTGTAAAAAGACTCAAAAATGCGGTCCATATGCTCACTTTTAATTCCAATGCCGTTGTCAGAGATATCAAGGACAACATTTTGTGAATCTGAAAATGTGGCAATTTTAATGCGGCCATTTTCAATGTCCTTCAGGGTTTCGATCCGTTCATTCACTGCATCTCTTGCATTGGTCAGCAGGTTGAAGATGACCTGTTCCATGCGGTTGTTGTGGGCCAGTATCCTGGGCAGCCGACTGTCAAGGTCCATTGATAACTCAATGTTCTGAAGGGCAATCTGGCGACCGATGATTTTATATACGGACTGGGCGCAGGCATTGATATCAATGACATCTCTTGAAAAATCAGTTTTTCGGGAAAAAGATTTCAACCGGCCGATGATTTCAGCGGCACGGGTTACCTGGCTGCTGATTTCAGTGACGACCAGATCCATATCTTCAGCTTTTACAGACCGCTTTTTCTCTCTCATCATGGTCAGGTATTCACTGCCCATTTTGATGACATTAAGCGGCTGGTTGATTTCATGGGCAATGCCGGCGGACATCTTTTCAAGGTTTGCCATTTTACTGGCCTGAATCAACTGCGTGTCCTTTTCAACCAGTTCGGTAATATCGGTTGCGGCAACTATCAACACACTTTCATCCCGGTATTCAGACGGACTGGCATGGACATTGACAAAAACGGTGGCACCGTCCTTTTTAGAGAATTTAACTTTGGAGCCAATCACGCGGGCCTGGTCAGCCGCTTCTGTCTGATTGAACCGATCTTCGCCTGCCATAAGGTCGATCAGGTTCATGTGCAGCAGTTCCTGCCGGGTGTAACCGAATAGTTGTGTGGCATTGGGATTGGCATCAAGGATGTGAAAATTCTGCTTGTTGACTACAAAAATAGGGTTCGGGCCACTTTTAAAAAGGGAACGGTATTTTTTTTGTGAATCGGTCAGATTCTCTGTGGACCGTTTGAGCCGGGCGGTCATTTTGATGAATGAATCGGTCAGTTTAGAGATTTCATCTTCCTGGTATTCGGCATCAATGACCGGGTCTTTCAAATTCTGACTGGAAAGAATGTTAAAATTGCCGTCACGCAGTTGATCTGTGTATTGAATCAGTGACGACACCGGTCTAGTGATCAGCAGCGCAAGTCTGTGACTGAGGAAAAAAAAGATAATACTGACCATGGACAAAAAGCTTAAAAAAACCAGCCGCAGATCAGATATCAGCTTGTCAATGTGATGCTTGTCCAGGCCGATATGAACGGAACCGATGGTATAGATGCCCTCGGTAACCGGGACCATGGCATGAAAGACCGAATAATTGGCAACCTCAGCCTCAATCACGTGCTCCCGGGTCATGTCCTGATGCTCGATCATGGCCTGCACTTTACTTGAAAACCCGGTGGTAAACGTGTGTGCCAGGATATTGCCCTGTTCATCACTGATGATCAGATATCTGACAATGTCCTTCCTGTTCCCTAAGCGTGCCTCATAGGCCAGGGCGGTCAACTCGGCCCTGTTTTTTGTAAGGATGTATACCCGGGAGCTGTCTGCAATTCCCTGGGCAATGCCGATACCTCTTTTCTGCAGCTCGCCGGTTAAACTGGATATGAGCAGAGAACGGGTGAAAAGACCGATTACAATGCTGACCAGCAGGACAAAGCTTAGGCAGGAAATGAAGATTTTGTTTTTAAGGGTCAGGCGGGTGAAATATTTCATTGAATCAGCACCAGTTCCCCTCCCTGGATCACGGTGTAGTATACCTGATCCAGGCCCTGGTAATCGCCTTTGCCAAAAGATAGAGGATTGTTGATTCCTAGATCATACTGATCAATGGATTCAATGGCCTGGATAAATTTTTTGCGCGTGATATCCGGGCCGGCCCGCTTCAGGCCTTCCACCAGAATCCGCGCGTTCAAATATCCTTCCAGCCCGACAAAGCTTGGCCGGGCGCCTGGAAAAAATCGTGACAGCAGACTGGTGTATTCCCTGACGCCTTGAAGGGAGCTGTCTTCAACATCTGAACCCGGCGGGGGAACCACCTGGGTAACGATCACCCCTTCGCCGTCTGAACCGAGGCGTCTGGCCAGCTCCTTGGAACCGACAAAAGAAACATTGTGAAAAAGCGGTGAAAATCCCTTCGATCTGGCAAGTTTGATAAATTTGGCGCAGGCATCATAGGTGCCGACCATGACAACGGCCTCAGCCCCGGACTGGATAATTTGTTCCAGGCCGGACTCCACATTGAGTGTCCCGCGGATATATGATCCTTTGGCCACTGGTATGAGATCGTGGGCCTTTAAAGCGAGTTCCGCACCCCTCAGGCCGTCAAAACCGTATTCATCATACTGGTAGAAAACGGCCACTTTTCTCAGTTTTTTATATTGCACAATCAGGTCCACGGCTGCCCGGGTTTCCTGGTAATAAGACGCTCGAATGTTTATCAAATAGGGGTTGACAGGCTGGCGCAGCCGGTTGGCCCCAGTAAACATTCCGATCAGCGGAATTTTCGCCTCATTGATCAACGGGATGATTTTGACAGTTGTGGGGGTGCCCACATAGCAGAAGAGGGCAAAGACTTTTTTATCAAGAATCAGCTGCTGGGTGTTATAGAGGCAAAGCGTCGGATTGTATTGATCATCCATGGTAATAAGTTTGATTTTTCTATTGTAGATCCCGCCTTTGAAATTCACATGATGCAGGTAAGACATGGCACCCTGCTGCATCTGGCTTCCGAGGTATCCGGCATGTCCGCCAAGGGCAAGAGAGGATCCGATCAAAATCTCATGTTTGCTGATACCGTTTTTATTTCCCAAAGAGAGGTCGGGTTCGGGTGGGGATGTGCAGCCTGAAGTCATGGCCAGAACAATCAGAAATATATTTAGGAACAACAGATTTGCACGGTTAAAGTGGAACATATTTTTCCTGGTTGCCGGGTGTGTGGTTATCCGTAATATTCAGAATAAAATAGTCTCTGTATAAAGTCAAACAGCTAGAAAAAATAAAGGCAGAGATGGAAAAGCGTTGAAAAATCCACACGGCTTTATCTTGACTTTTTTCAATAAACCCTTTAGTTGTTTAAATAAACCTGCAAAAGGATTTGGGCATCATCAATACAATAACCTTCGCAATGTTGCGCATTTAATCTGCCCCAGATGATTGACAAACAAGAGTAAAAACTTCTTTTGCTCTATTTTTCAGGAGGGATGCCTTGATGAGAGTCGGCACAAGTGCATGGATCAAGTTTTTCCTGGTTTTAGTCTTTTTTTGTCTGCCTTTTTCCGTTCTGACCGCGGCTGAGCATTCTCCCCCTTCTTCGGCCGGCGAAATCCCTCAAAGC
>CAZLNA010000055.1:0-9489 GCA_964560485.1 uncultured Desulfobacula sp.
CCTTGAAAAATGTTTGGTAATGGGTTAAGGTGGCAAAGTCCTGAAACAGGGAAAAGGGGCCCGGAAAATGGGAAAAAGGGATAAGAAAGGCATTTTAAAGCTTGATGACGGCCAGGATCTGCAAAAGGTATTCAATGCAGATAAGCCCCTCAGTGATATGCCTGAGCCCTCCTTGGACGGTTCGCCGGAAAAGGGGCGCCCGGTTGACAGGAACGGGCTGCCTCTTCTCAATCCGTCCGTAACCGAAAAAAGTGCTGTAGCAGGCGAAAAATCATCTGATTTTGAAGCGCTTCTGGCCCGTTCGTTTGCTGACAGGGAACCCGGGTCTGCGGCTGTGCCCGAACCTGTTCCTGTCAAAAAGCGGATTAAACGCTATCCACCGGTTCAAGAAGAGCTTGATCTGCATGGATTTGCCGCCCTGCAGGCTCAGGTCCGGGCCAGGTCCTTTGTTCAGACATCCAAGCTTAAGGGGCTGTTTACTGTCCGTATTGTTGTGGGCAGAGGGCTGCACTCCGAGATGGGTCCGGTTCTGCCGGATGTTGTGGCAGATCTGCTGGCAGAGATGAAAAACGAGGGTGTGGTCCTCTGGTATGAGTGGGACAGGAAAACCAAACAGCCTTCAGGTGCCCTGATCGTTTATTTAAGGCAGTTTGAAAAATACGATCCGGTTTGATTTTAAAGGTGGTTGAAGTATGGTTTGCAAGAGGCTGGATGCGGATACCAAATGAATGAGATTCGGCAGATGTTGTTTTTGCCCGGTTTTGATAACGTACGGTAAAAATTAGCTGTTCGTGGAATATTGGCCTTGACAAACCCGTCAAATAATTGGTATGACCAAATGATATTTAGGCTGTTTTAAGGGACGAGGGTGCCGGGCTTGAGGGGGTATGGACAGGCCCGGTAAAGTATGCTCAGGCATCTAAAGGAATTTTTAAAACAACATGTGTTCAGGGGAGGTTCTGCTAGAGGTTTTCAAATGATGAAAATTAAATTTAATCTTATCAATGTCTTGGCTGTATACCTGCTGCTTGTTTTATTCAGCGCGGGAACAGCAGCGGCAGGGTGGCGCATCGACGGGGCGAGGTTTTCCCAGTCTGCTCACGGTGATATGGCCTGCGTGGACTGTCATTCTGACATCCAGACCAATCCAACGCACCCTCAGCCGGCAAATGTAAGAAAATCGCTGACCGATTTTTTTGAACCTGAGACGTGCCTGGAATGCCATGATGATATCCAGGGCCAGATCGAAGACGATGCCGAGCATGGCGGCAAAAAAGTGGACAATGTCCAGGCGTTCATGAATTGCATAAATTGTCATGACCCTCACTATGAGGGGGCGCCTGAAGCGGATGCTGCCAAAACACCTGTTGAGTTTGCCGATACGGACAAAGCCTGCATGGCATGCCACCAGGCAGTCTCCCCGGATGATCCTGAGGCAGTTTCCAAAAACAGGGAATTTTGTTTTTCATGTCATGACAGCAGCAGGCAGATGGGGCCCTCTGTCCCGGTGATGAATCTTGTGGAGTACGACCAGACCGTCCATGCAAAGCTCGACTGTATGACCTGCCACCCCATGGCAGATCAATACGGGCATCATGAACAGGTTTCCGGAGATTGTACCCGCTGTCATACACCGCATAAAGAGTCCGTTGCCCATGAAGCACATGCCGGTGTTGCCTGTCAGGCCTGCCATATGGATCAGATTTTTCCGGTCAGAGACGAGACAACCAATGAGGTCATCTGGGATAGAGTTGCCCATCCTGGAACCGTCTCCACCCTTCATACCATGATCAAACCGACTGGCGAGGGATGCCTCCGCTGTCATTACAGCGGCAATACCATTGGTGCGGCCGCCATGGTGCTGCCGCCGAAAAGTGTTATGTGCATGCCCTGCCACACCGCGACCCTCAGTGCATCGGACACCACCACTGTCGTTTCCCTGTTGATTTTCGGTTTCGGCATGCTCGGATTTATGAGTCTTTGGTTTTCCGGAACGTTTGCCGGTTCAGCCGGCGGGGGAATGATCGGGAATGGATTTAAGGCACTGACCGCTGCATTGGCTGCACTGGCATCACCCAGAATCGGGAAAATTTTATCGACCCTCTGGTATGATGTCTTCCTGCAGCGCAGGCTCTATGAGCGTTCCCCGCGGCGCTGGTTTATCCATGCGCTTATATTCTGGCCTTTTGTTATCCGGTTTGTCTGGGGGGTTGCTGCCCTGGTCACCACGAACTGGGTGAAAGGCTGGTCACTTGCATGGGCACTGATCGACAAGAACCATCCGGTGACAGCACTGCTGTTTGATGTGACCGGACTCTGCCTTGTCGTGGGGATTGCCCTTGCACTGATGAGAGGGTTTGAAGCAGATAAAACCCGCACGCCGGGACTGCCGGGTCAGGATCGTGTTGCACTTTTCCTGATCGGCGGCATTGCCCTGGTCGGGTTTGTACTTGAAGGAATGCGGATTGCCATGACCGGAGCCCAGGATCCGGCATGCTGGGCAATTGTCGGCTACGCCATAAGCCGACTTTTCGCCGGAATGAGCGGGTTGAGCGAAATGTACGGATACCTCTGGTATCTCCACGCCATCCTGACCGGCGCGTTTGTTGCCTATCTGCCGTTCAGTAAGATGATGCACATTATCATGTCGCCGGTGATCCTGGCCATGAATGCTGCCATTGAAAAAGAACACCATTAATCTGTATTGTCCGGTTTTGGGGAATACGAAAAGATAACGCCTTTTGGAGGAATGAAATGATGGATGAGAATATCAAAAAAGCCCTCAAGGAAATCGTGGGGGAGGATAATGTGACAGACCGGCTGATAGACATGGTGTCATACTCCTATGACTCTTCAGAACACAGCCACCGGCCGGATTGCGCCGTATGGGCCACCAGCACGGAACAGGTTTCCGAGATTCTGAAGCTGGCCAATGAGCATAAGATCCCGGTGATTCCCAGAGGGGCAGGAACCGGGCTGTCCGGTATGGCCGTGCCTGTTGAAGGCGGTATTGTTCTTGACCTGAACCGGATGGACAAGATTCTTGACATCAGTATTGAAGACCGGTTTGCCATTGTTGAACCGGGGGTTGTCTATTCTGACCTGGATAATGCACTGGCCCCCAGCGGGTTCTGCTTTCCACCTGATCCGGGCAGTGGCACCGTCTGTACCCTGGGCGGTAATGTGGCCACCAACGCCGGTGGTGTAAAGGGCGCCAAATACGGTACGACCCGCGATTATATCCTTGGCCTTGAGGTTGTCCTGGCAGACGGCCGGGTGATGAACACGGGATCTTCAACCATTAAATGTGTTTCCGGTTTTGACCTGACACGGCTGATGGTCGGGTCTGAAGGCACCCTGGGAATCGTGACCAAAATTATCATGAAGATCAACCCGAGACCCACTGCAACAGCAACCAGTGTTGCGACTTTTAATGATCTTGAAGATGCAGGCAATGCCGTCACCCAGATTATGTCCTCTGGTATTATTCCGGCGGTCATGGAGATCATGGATCGGCCGACCATCCAGTGTATCAATGAAAATACAGACCTCGGTCTGCCTGAAGTTGAAACAATGCTCCTGGTTGAAACCGACGGTTATACCCAGACTGAGGCAGATTACCAGCTGGAAAAGGTCATTGAAGTGTTTAATAAAAACAATCCGTTAGAGGTTAAACAGGCAAAAACTAAAGAAGAGTCTCTGGATCTTTGGAAAGCCAGAAAGTCGGCATATGCGGTTCTGGCCCGCATCCAGACCCATTTCCAGCTTGAAGATGTGACCGTACCCATGGGTAAAATTGCAGATCTGCTGCGTGGAATTGAAGAAATATCCAAAAAATACGATGTACAGGTGGCAACCTTCGGTCATGCCGGGGACGGCAACCTGCACCCGCAGTTTTTGTATGACGGATACAATCCTGACGAGGTGGAGCGTGTGGAAAAAGCAATCGCAGAGCTGTTCCAGCTTTCCATTGATTTAAACGGTACGCTGACCGGCGAACACGGCATTGGTATCGCCAAGGCCGATTATATGAGTATGGAACATGATGAGGTGGAAATGGATGCCATGCGCATGGTGAAAAATGCCTTTGATCCCAACAATATTTTGAATCCCGGCAAAATGGCCCTGGAGGTGAATTAAAATGGAAGCTAAATACGATTTTGAACGCAAATACAGAAAACAGATTCTGCAATGCTCCCGTTGCGGATACTGCCAGGCGGTGTGCCCGGTTTACGGCGCCACCAAGCGTCCGGCATTCAACGCCCGGGGTAAAATGCTCCTGCTCAAGGAAGTCATGGATCAGAAGATCGATCTGGATGAAGATATGATCGATACCCTTTTCCAGTGTACCACCTGCGCCGCCTGCCATGAAAATTGTCCTTCAGGTGTCAACGTCCCTGAGATTATTAAACAGGCCCGAAAAGACATGGTGAGCATCGGTTCCTGCCATCCGGCATTTACCGGTATGAACGAGGTGCTGCAGAAGCATACCAATATTTATGCTGAAGATGAACCTGAGGATTTTGACCGGGAACGTAATCAGCAGGCAGATTATGTCTATTTCATCGGTTGTGTGGGGCAATACAGGGAAGATGAAGCCACTGAGGCAACCCTTGACCTGCTTGACCGGCTTGATGTAAACTATACCCTGATAGATGAAGTCTGCTGTACCGGCGTGCTTGAGGATGTCGGTCATAAACTCAATGCGGATTATGCAAAGAAAAACATCGAAACCATCCTGGCAACCGGCGCAAAAACAATTATCACCGGTTGTCCTTACTGCTACAGAACATTTAAAAACAAAGATGAATTCAAAGCATTGGCAGAGAACGGCATCGGACTGGTTCATATTTCGCAGTTCCTTAAAGACTTTGATCTTGGCGTGACCACTGATTTGAAAGTAACCTATCATGATCCCTGTGATCTTGGACGGCACTGCGGCATTTATGAAGAGCCCCGCGATACGATTCGCAAAGTTGCACCGAATTTTGTTGAAATGGCCCATCACCATGCAAGCTCACTTTGCTGCGGATCGGGTGGTGGTGCAAGAGGGGCCTATGCCAAAAATTCCATTGGCATGGCGAAAAACCGTCTTGACGAGGCATTGACCATTGGCGCAGATGTGCTGGTTACCGAGTGCAATTCCTGTGTGCACAATCTGTCCAATGCCAAACTCAGAAAAGACAAGATCCGTATCTGCAATACCACTGAGTTTATCAACGACCTGATGGAAGACGCGGAATAAAACCATCAATATAATAACCTGTAGTTTTAGATGAGGAGGAAAAAACATGGATATCAAAGGGTATGACATGCCGGAAGACCTGCTGTACGACAAAGATCATTTCTGGGTGAAAAAAGAGGGTGATCTGCTGGTGATGGGAATGGATGATTTTGCTCAGAAACTGGCCGGGGAAATTGTCTATATCCAGCTGCCGGACGATGGGAAAAAAATCAAACAGGGTAAGAAATTTGCCAAGGTTGAGTCCGGTAAATGGCTGGGCAAGGTGATTGGGCCTGTACCCGGTGTGATAGACAGTGTGAATGAAGAACTCGAGTCCAATCCGGGGCTGGTCAATGAAGACTGCTATGGTGCCGGGTGGATGTATAAAATCAAACCGGACGATCTGGCTGGTTTGGATGATCTGAAAACAGGTGCAGATGCTTTGACCGCCTGGATGGAAGAAGAGATCGAAAAATATGCCGACAATGAATAAAACCAAAAATAAGCGTTATACCATGCAGCAGTGCATGCAGATGGCTGCATGCACCAACTGCCAGTCCTGTGCAGATGTCTGCCCGGCGGTGAAAGCCGCCGGTGACGGACAGCTCTCAGCCCTTTACCGGATGAACGGACTGAAACAGATTTTAAAAAGCCGCTCCGGTGGTATCCTGTCGAAACTGTTTGGTGCCAAATCCCTGACTGAAGAAGAATGGAAGGAATTCTCCGAAACCGTTTACCGCTGCACGCTTTGCGGTAATTGTCAGGAAGTCTGTCCGGTGGGGATCAGTCTCAAAGATCTGTGGCTTTCCCTGCGTGAAGATCTCGTGGATACAAAAGCCTTTCCCAAAAAGATCAACATGATTAAAAACAACCTTGAATCGAGCCGGAACGTCTTTGATGAAGACAACGAAGAACGTGCCGAATGGGTTGAGGATATGGATGATCCACCAGACGATCTGTATGTGAAAGACAGTGCGGAAGTGGTCTATTTCACAGGCTGCACAGCAGCTTATTTCCCGGTGGCCCAGAAAATCCCCCTGGCACTGGCTGACATCCTGCTAGAGGCGCAGATTGATTTCACCCTGCTGGGTGAAGACGAATGGTGTTGCGGGTTCCCGCTTCTGGGTGCCGGCCTGAAAGACCTTTTTGCGGAATTTGCTGAACACAATGTGGCAGCGGTCGTTGAAAAAGGTGCCAAAACAGTGGTATTTGCCTGCCCCTCCTGCTACGAGATGTGGAAAGAGCATTATCCGTACAAAGCGCACGGGCTTGAAATATTTCATTCCACTCAGTATCTTGAGCAGCTGATCCTTAACGGTAAGATCCCGTTTAAAAATTTAGATCTCACCGTTACCTACCACGACCCCTGCGACCTGGGGCGGGGCGCCAGGGAATTTGACGCCCCCAGAAAGGTCATTCAGGCGATCCCAGGGGTGAGATTTGTCGAATTGCCGAACAACCGTGAAAACTGCAATTGCTGCGGCGGCGGCGGAAACCTTGAGATGGTGGATGCCAAACTGTCCGCCGGTATTGCAAAAAATAAAGTCGAAGAAGCGGTTTCAACCGGTGCTGAGGCGATTGTGACCTCATGCCAGCAGTGTGTTCGGACCATGTTGACCTATGCCAAGCGCAACAAAGTGCCTATTGATGTGCTCGATATTACCCAGCTGGTTCATAAAGCGCTTGGTTGATATGGACAGTCATTCGCGTGAATCATCAAGATAAGATTCGTGTCAGCATAAAAAACGGCCAAGCCTGTGTCGATTCCGGTGACGGCCGTTTTTTTGTTGCGCAGACCGGTAAAAGCAGTGCCATGGCCAGCTGCCCCATGCATTTGATGCTCGGCGCACTGGGATCATGCATTATGCTCACGCTGGATGCTGTGGCACAAAACAAGTCGATTCCTCTCGGTGATACCCATGTGACCCTGGATTATCGCAGGGAAAAAGACGGGAGCACCCGGTTTGAGGTTGGTATCTCACTGGCACAGGGACTGACCGAGCGGGAACAGAAAATTTTATACCGATCCGCAGCCCTTTGCGAGGTCGGAAAAATATTAAAAAGCAATGTACAGATAGACTACCATCTGGCGGACCAGGCTTCCGGGCATTTCAAGGATCCGGAATCGGTCGGTTCCGGCTGCTGATCAGGCGGTTTCAGGTTCCAAGGCAGAGGTATTGCCGCACGAGGAGATTTGAAAAATGGCAGAAACCTGGCGATTACTCGACACTCCCCCCATGTCAGCCGCTGATAACATGGCGCTGGATGAGACCCTTCTTGAGTTGAAAGGCGAAAATTCATCCCCCAATACCATTCGATTCCTGCAGTTTAAACCCCGGACCGTACTGGTCGGGTATCACCAGTCGGTTCAGGAAGAAATCCGGCTGGCATACTGCCGGGAACACAATATTGATGTCAACCGGCGAAACACCGGCGGCGGAGCGATTTTCTTCGACGAAAACCAGCTGGGTTGGGAAATTTATGCGGATAAATCATTTTTCAATATATCCATTCCCAATGACCGGCTTTTCAGGACCCTTTGTGAGCCTGTGGCCACAGCTATTGGAAAATTCGGTCTTGATGCGGTCTTCAGGCCGAGAAACGATATTGAGATCAATGGAAAGAAAATTTCCGGCACCGGTGGTACGGACTCGGGGGATGCGTTCATGTTCCAGGGAACCATGCTGGTTGATTTTGATGTTGATACCATGCTCCGTGCCCTGCGCATACCTGTTGAAAAACTCAAAGCCAAAGAGATTGATTCTGTAAAAGACCGGGTGACCTGCCTGAACTGGGAGCTCGGATATACCCCGGCGCTTGAAGAGATTAAAAAATCGATTGTATACGGTTTTGAAAAACACCTTGGCATTGAACTGGTGCCCGGAGCGCTGACGCCTGAAGAGCAGGCGTTATTTGAAAAAAAACAGGATCGTTTTCATTCATGGGAATGGATCGACAAGGTCAAACCGAAATTCCAGAAACGCGAATGTGTCCAGTCGTCTTATAAATCCGACGTCGGCATGATCCGCTGTTCCCTGATGGTGAATTTGCCGCAGAAACGCTTGAAGGATATCTATATTACAGGTGATTTTCTCTCTTTTCCCGGCCGTGCCCTTTATGATCTTGAATCCGAACTCAGGGGAATGCCGCTCGATCAGGAGAAACTGTTGACCGTTATACGGGACTATTTTGGCCAGGGGAAAATCACTATTCCCGGAATGAGTGTGGATGATTTTTGTAAACCCCTCTGCCAGGCCCTTGAAAAAATAAAGATTACCGAATTCGGCATACCGCTTGAACATGCCAACATGATTTCAGTGGCCAACGGTTCTTTTGAACAGATCATTGAAAAAATGCCTTCTGTTCTTCTGCTGCCGTATTGTGCCAAGCTTACGGATTGCGAGATGCGGTATGCCAAAGGATGCAAGCGTTGCGGGGAAGAGGCCTGCACTATCGGACCGGCCACAGCCATGGGCCTGGACGAGCGGATGAAAGTTGTTTCCATCACCAGTTTTGAAGATTTGTGGGCAGAACTTGAAAAGATGCGTGAAAAAGGTGTTTCCGCTTTTATCGGATGCTGCTGCCAGCCGTTTTTCGCCAAGCATGTGGATGATTTTAAAAAGAGCCGGATGCCCGGCCTCCTCCTCGATATCGACAACACCACCTGTTATGACCTGGACCAGGCCAAGGAAGCCTACGCCGGCACATTTGAAAGTCAGACAGAGCTCGATCTCGGTCTTCTGGATACGGTCCTCAAAGCGGTTGCCCAGGTTAAGAGTGAAAAGGAAAAAGTCGGATAATGGCGTCTTTTGACTGCGATATCCTTGTGGTGGGAGCGGGCCCGGCCGGCTCAGCCGCAGCCCGTGAAGCCGCCGGTCTGGGCGCAGATGTGCTCCTGGTGGAGCGCCGCTCAAAGATCGGTGTTCCGGTGCAGTGTGCTGAATTCATCCCAGCCATGCTCAAAGGGCAGGTCGGCCTCAAGCAAAAGGATTTTGTGGCCCAGCCAGTCAAAGGAATGAAAACCTTTCGTCCGGATCAGCCTGAAACCCTGACAAAAGCACCGGGGTGTATCATTCACAGGGACCGGTTTGACCAGGCCCTTGCACAGGCCGCCTCAGACGATGGGGCACGCATTTTTACCGGAACACGGGTCACGGCTAAAGCAGAAAACGGCTCTGTGACCCTGGTCACAAAGGACAAAGGTAGGTATCAGGTGACCCCCCGGATTCTTATCGGTGCAGATGGCCCGAGGTCAACCGTGGCAG
>CAZLNA010000056.1:0-9462 GCA_964560485.1 uncultured Desulfobacula sp.
GGCCCGGGCATACTGCTCTGCCCGGATCATCTGAAAGGCTTTTAATTTTAAATAATAGGCACTGCCTTTATCTGTAATGGTTTCAAGTGTATCCAGCAGTTGTTCAAGTTTTAAGGTGTCATTGAGCTCAACCGCCTGTTCCAGGTCAGCCGCAAGCGAGGCAATTCTTGAAATCTGCTGTGATTTTTTTTCAGCCATGCGTCGCGCCTGTTCGCGTTTTTCAGCTGCTTCTTTTTCCCTGGCCAGCCGCTTTTTCTCAGCCTCGGCATTCAATGCCGTTTCTTTTTGCACAGCATCAGGCTTTGGTGTTGTTTCTGTTCGTGACTGCGCCGGCGTTTTCAGCACTGTGCGGGGGGCGGACGGCTGATCAATCGGATTTACAGCAGGCAGGACCGGCGCTGGGATAACGGCTGCAAGATCAACAGGGCGCGCCTCCTTCTTTTTTTCAAGCAGATGGTAGATGCTTCCAGACCGGTCTTCCAACGCTGGTTTGCGGGCCTTGATCACGAAATATTCAGGCACCTTAAACGGCTCAGGTTCAGGATCGGCTTTCTGACCGGCCGGGCCTTGTGCAGAATCATCAGCCGGGCCGGGCCCCTCTTCCCCGGGTGCAACATCTTCATCTTCGCCTGTTTCACCTCTGACACCGGCCGTATGATGCCGGTGTTCCACAACAATGGCTTCTTTACTTCCTGAATCGAGCATGCTTTTCAGAATCGACAGGGAATAAAAACTGACAAAGGCAAAACATGACACTGCCAGCAGAACAAAGAGCATCCCTTTGGGTGAAAAAATCATTTTCCTGAAGGTATAGATATCCTGGTCCTGTTCAAGCGACAGGCGTTCCGGCCCCTGGCCGAAAGTATCCCCTTTCAGGTCTTTGAGTTTTTCAAAAATGATGCTCACGCGTTTCTCTCACTTGAACCGTCAGATGATTTTGACATTCAGAATAATCACCAGTTCCTTGCGTTCTTCAGCCACATAATCGTTCTTAAAAAAATAGCCGATCACCGGCACCCTGGATAAGACCGGCACACCCTTGTCCCGCCGGACATCTTCGCTGCTGATGAGCCCGCCAAGGACAATCACATCGCCGTCGTTGATCGATATGGTGGTACTGATTTCCTTGATACCGACCTTGGGAAGGGAAATGGTCAGACCCGCTCCAACCGTTTCAAGGTTTTCTATGGATTCAGTATCCACATCACTTTTAATCGGATTAATCAAAAGGTTAATTCTGCCGTGGGGTTCGATAAACGGGATCACCCCGAGAATCAGCCCGTCAAACACGGTTGACACCTCTACCTCGGTCGTTTCCGTTTCAGCCAGATCGGTTGTCTCCACAGTCACTTCAACACTCTTTTTATATGTAATGGAATCTCCCACACTGATGATGGCCGGGCTGCCGTGCTTGGCCCGGATGGTCGGGTTGGAAACAATCTTCACTGTGCCGAACGTCTCGAGTGCCTCAATCACAGAGTTGAATGAAAATGCAGAATTAAGCCCGTTAAAGACCAGGCCGTTGGTGATATCCCAGGATGCCTCAGAGAGTTCAAGGGATGAGGCAGTATTGTCTGCTGACAATAGTTCCCAGTCAATTCCGTATTCAAATCCGCTGGACAGGGTGACCTCAATGATCCTGGCCTCAATCAGGATCTGGCGCCCCAGCATCTGCTTGTAACTGTTTAACAATGTGGCCACCGTATTCACCACCGATGGTTTGTCCTTTATATACAGGGTTCCGGATATTTTATTGATGGATAAAATGCCGGATTCAGAAATGACTTTTTTCACTGTTTCTTCAAGAATCGTATATGGGTTGGCTTTTTCAGCCCCCTTCCCTTTCAAGGTGACACTGCCGGCAAGTCCGGTCGCGTTTTCAGAACGCTCTCCGCCGAGCACGTCCCCGCCCACATCAAACGCCATTTCAACGTTGGTATCCAGAAAATTCACAGAGAAAAACCGTTCCGCCTGGGTGCTGATCCGGATCAGGTTGCCTTCGATCTGATAGTTCAAATCAAACTGCCGGGTCAGCTCTTTTAGAACGGTTTTTGCCGACACGTTTTTAAAGCTCAGCGTCACCCGGTGGTTTGCCGCAGCGACCTTGCCGTCCAGCAGCAAATTCATACCAACCGTGTCTGCCAGAAGATAGAGAACGGTTTCAAGTTTTTCCTGTACCATGGCAAAAGAGACCTTATGGTCCTCCAGGGGATCATATTTGGGCGGTACCGGTTCTGCAATAATCGGTTTTTTTGATTTTCTTTCCAGCTTTCGGGTAAGATTTTTTTGTTTCTGTTCAAGACGTCTGGACGTTTGCGGTAAATCAGATATCGTTTTTTTCTGCGCCCGCTCCGGTTCCTGGCCGCTGTGGAGACAGCCGCAAAAAATCAGTACACATAATATTACCAGAAATTTGAATCGATATCTGGTTCTCATCTTGCCCCTCCGTTTTCCCGGTTGTATCCCTTTGCCCCCGGGCTGGCCCAGACCCATTCACTGCGGTTGTTCCTGCCGATCCGTACCCGGTCGTTTTCGATTTTTACTATTTTTGAACCATCGGGCAGCAGCGCCTCTTCTTCATACATCTGACCGTCAATCACGCAAAAGCTTTTTTGGGGAGATGAAAAGCAGAGGGTCAGTCGGTATGATGCCCTTTCCCGGGTTGCTGTTTCAGTTGCAGGCCGATCCGGTCTACTCTGCTCCTGCTGCGGTTCGCCGCTTTGGTTTTCAGGTGCTGCGGATTTTCCGAATAGCCTGAGATCCACCTGGCCCGGTTCTTCCTTCATATGGGCAATCATTGGCAGGCGTTGGGTTAAAAAATCAATATATTTCAGGGTGGCCGGTTCAGGGACCATAACCTGGGGTACCACCTGTGGACTTGCTATCCTGACACTGCCCTTGATCCGGTTCGATTGAAACAGACCGTATCCGATCATGGCTGCAACAGCGATTACAAAAATCAACAGACTGACGATGCCGTGATACTTGCTCTTCATTTCACCCTCCAGGCAAAGGAAAGATCAAAATGAGAGGCATCAATCCGGGTGCTGAACCGGCTGTCATCAACATCGTATCCAGAGGTCTCTAAACGAGACAGTAGATATTGATATGCCTTATATGCAGTATCAAAATCTGCCCGGATATGCCCGGTTATCTTTACCTGAACCTCTTTGGGCAGGTATTTGATATCCAGGCTGTCCACGGTGCCGGTTGGGGAAATACCTTTGGATACCTCGTTGATAACAGCTGTATATGAAGGAAGTTTCTGGTTGTGAAACAGCTTGTCTACAAATCTTAAGGAAGGCAGATACTCAATTTCATCCGGCAATGGTGGAATCTCATCTTTTAACGCCTGGATCCTGTAATCATAGGAAATGATCCTTTCTTTCAGGGCCATTGCTTTTTCATGATAAAAAACCGTGCCCCACAGATGGATACCTGACGCGATAACAAAAAAAGCCATGACCAGTGGCGATAGTTTGTTGGCATAGTGAAGCAGTTTACCATTGTTCGGGGCGATTCCCTCGGTTGATGGGAACAGATGCAGGGCCTCTGGAAAAGAAAGTGTGTGAGGGGTGTTTTCCAGAACGTATGCTTCTTCATTGAATCGCCGGAAGTGGACGCCCGGTGCAAACACATCCGGAACAGGCTCATCTGCATCAATCCAGTTCAGGCTGATCACCTCTGAGACACGGATGCCGCTATCTTCACAGGCGGTTGTAATCTCTCTGGAAACCGTTTCCCACAAGGATTGAATCTGATCCGGACTGGTATCAAAACCCACACACTGCGTGGCATAATAAAATTTTGATCCTTTGGCGATAACAAGCTCAGCAAACCGGTCGTGCCGGAACACAACCGCAGCCGGTTCGTTTTTTGCCACCTGACGGATCAGTGCAGCCATAACCGAAAACACCGGCACCAGGATCAAATAATCGTCATGCTGGGCAATCATATCTGTATACTGCAGGTAAATGCGTGACGGGACAGCTGTAAAAAAAATCTGCGCGCCGTTTTTCCCGTGTTTCTTTTTCCAGTGAGTCACTACGGAAACGGGTTCATCAAACTCCCCTTCATCCTGAAGGGTCCGGACCACCATGGCTTCAGCATACTTCACATCCGAGTCGACATGCATCACCCTTGAAATGGATTTTTCAAAATCCGTTACCAGGTATTTGCACCCGTAAACCGTCTGTGTTTCCTGCTCACGAATGAGCTGGTGATCTGCCAGCCGAAATGTTTTGCCGTCCAGTTCTATGCAGAATTTTTTCTTCATCCAGATCCCCGGCGCTTCACAAGAAAACGGCCGTCCAGCGTAATGGTTGCATCAACCCCGGAGGCGGGCTTTTCTACCGCACCGGGATCAACCGATTCCATGGCCGATTTTACCTGCTCATATTTATTCTTTCTGACCCTGGGAGATTCGCTTTCAGGGTCAGGTGCGCCGGTTTTTATGGAAAGTGTCAATGGCCTGAAAAAATAGTGCGCCGTATTGCGGGTCTGAGAAATGATATTATCAAGTGCCTCATAAGACACCGGCACCTCCTTGAGATCAACCAGAAACCGGTCCCATTGCTCGGATCTCAGTCCAAGCTGATCTGACCAGCTGACAAATGTATCGACCTGTTCCAGATGGCCGAGTTTTTCTTTATACGCCTTGATCTGCTGTATAATGGACCGTTCCTGACCGCGCAGCAGCCCCAGCCGGCTCTTGCTGATACTGTAATCGGTATAGGCCGCCATAAAAAAATGACCGCTTATACCGAAAATAACAGCCAGAACACCGGTTATCAGGACCTGCTGCTTCAATTTTAAGGGATTTCCATCAGATATCTGACATTAACGGTATCGGTGCTTGACGCATCCGGCCAGGCAGTTGCATTGCCGATGATGATAAAATTACCCGCCTGGGGGTCCATCTGGCCGTCAATCATTGTGTCAATCGCAATGGCAAGATCGACAGGCATTCTGTTGAAGCGCAGGCAGTTGCTGGTAATGGCTCCGCCGGCATATTCCAGGCGCATGCGCACTGTCTGGTTTCCGCTGTAACGGCCCTTGTAGGTGTTTTCACCGCTTTCTGCTGTATTGCTGGTTGGAACGGTCAGGCCGACAGCCTGAATTTTTTCGTCCACGCCGCCGGCATTATCAAAGGCATTCCCCCAGATATTGTCAAATCGCCCGTTGGTCGTGGCAGCAGTCCCGCCATTCTGGGTACCGTCAGCCAGAACATGGCCGGTCCTGTCGTAATAACTGATAACAACCAGTTCCCAGGCCTTGATCACATTGGTATAGAATTTCTTTTGTTTTCCGGACTGGATCAGATCTTTACCCTTTACCGCAGCACCGATGATCAGGCCGATAATGACCAGAACCACTGCAATCTCAATAAGGGTAAACCCTTTGTTGTCCAAGTTTTTTCTTCTCATCTTTTTCAAACCTGACATGAATGTCCTCCCTTGTGACAGTAAAACACCGTATGAATTTTCCCCCCACCTTTTTATGGGTTATACAGGGCTTATAGCAAGTAAGGAAACATTGCAAGTAAAAAAAAACCGATAACCGGCTTTACAAAAGCGAATCGCATTCATGCCAATTGCTCTTTTTCATTTTTTTCTACTATCATCGGCTCAACCTGCGAATTCCTTGAGATATGAATGGTGCTGCGTTTTCTTTTCCTAAGCAGAATAGAGGGTACAAGGAGTCAATCGCAAATCTGTGGTTTTGTGAAATATAAAAATGAGCCGGGTTCAGGACCAGAGGATTTCCTGGCAGTCTTAATCAGGACCTTCAGACCTCAACAGCTCCAGGACCTCTTTGGACACCTTCAGCGAACCGGCATAATCCAACGCGCCTGATCCGCTTTTATCCTTTATGGTTCTATCGGCCCCAAGTGCCAGCAGCAGTTCCACCAGTCCGGGCCGGTCATTGACCACGGCAGTCATCAGGACTGTGTAGCCAATCTCATCCTGGCTGTTGAGGTCAGCTCCGGCCTGTGCCAGGAATCGGATGATCTCCACGGAGGTCTTTTTATCCGGGTGTTCGATATATCGCTGAACAGCCAGGTGAAGAGGTGTGAACTCATTTCTGCCTTTTTTATTCACATCAGCCCCGGCCTTTACCAGCAGTCGGATGACCGGTAATGCCTCTTCTTTGAAAACCGCATGATGGAGCGATGTATCACCGGCCCTGTCTGCAAGATTTGGATTAGCGCCGTACGACAGCAGCAGGGACACCATGGCTGGTGTCTCTGCAATTTCAAGGGGTAAAAAACCGGTATGTTCGGGCCGTTTATCAGGATCTGCACCATTTTCCAGCAGCTCTTTGGCATAGTCCGTATCCTGCTGGGAGATCGCCTGGAAAAGGGAAAACTCCCTGCTGTAGTTAAAACCGTTTTCTATTGTTTTTTCATCCGGGACGCTGCTGTCACTGCATGCGGTATATAAGCAAAGGAGCATAAAAAGACAGAAAAGCCATTGCATTCTTTTAAATCGATTTTTTTTCATTTGTTTCATCATTTCTGCCTTTCCAGTTCAAGCACAGGCACTAACAGATCAGGACCAGACCGCACAGGTTGGACATTTTAACCGTTTCGTCCTGCTCGTCACGGCTTTCCCAGGTCATGTGCCACCCGGCTGCCTCATAGAGTTTTGCCACATCCACCCCGAACCCGGACATGGAGGGTCTGGCTTTGTCCGGATGGCGACACTCCTTGTTTTCACCGACAACCCGGCAATTAAGGTGGGTGTCACAGAAAATCTGCTTGCATGACCCGCCTGCAAAGGCCCGGGCATGATCAAACCCCATTCCAACCGCAGCGATTTCAACCCCTGCTGCTGTCTGGTGCAGCAGACTGAACAGTTCTGCCCGGTCACTGGAAAAAAGCATTTCTTTTGGCACGTCAATTTTAAAAAAAAGTGCTGAAGAATAGGTTTTGAGCATTTTTTCCATTTCCTGCGGCCCTTCCACATGAGGCGGGCAGGACCTGGACAAACCGTAATTTTCGCACCGGGGTTCCAGACATTTGGCAGCAAAGGCACTGTCCACCACGATCTGCTTTGTGGACAGGAGAACAGCGCCGGTGGCACTGAGCGCATAGGCCTTTTGGACCAGGGCATCGAATTTTTCAGAGTCAGAAATCACTTTGTTTTTACCTTTCATGGATCTTTTGTGTTTTGGTCTTCAGCAGGACGTCCGCCCGGCAGCCGGTCAATAAACTGTTCAATGATGTTCGACCATTCATAGGCGGCCATCAGGGAGGAAAGCCTGTCAGACAATCCTTTGTATCTGTCGAACGCTGCGGTCATCTTTTCAAGCATGTTAAAAAACAGGGTCTCATCCTGGTAGAGCAGCAGATCATGAAGATCTGCCGGGATCAGTTCCGGGTATGACAGCCGATTCGGCAGCAGCGGTACACAGCCGTGTCCGATGGCCTCTACCACAGAAATACCGAAATTCTCCTGTATGGCGCATGAAACTACGATGTCAGCTTTACACAGCCAGTCAATATAATCGTCCCGGCTCTCCTGGTATCCGTATGCTGCAAGTTCTCTGTCAAAGGTTTCTTGGGCGCGGTCAAAGACCTCAGGGCTTTTAGAATACCGTTCCCCGAGAATAGCCAGCGAAAAAGGAATTTTTTTTTGTTTTAAATGCTCCAGGCCCTTGAAAAAAAGCTCCGGATTTTTATCGTGCTCCCACCGGTGGTTCCAGACAATTAACGGCCCTTCTTTTTGTTCTACGGCACGATGCGGATTCTGCCGCTCAAACCGGCAGCCCGGATAAATGATTTCGGCTTTAGCCATAATCGCTTTGATGGCACCTTGCGGCTGAAAATCCGGCAGTTTCCGTATCAGCTTATCCGCCGCATTAAAAAAAGCGTCCATGTGATAGCGGGAATTAAAAAAAACGCGGTCTGCTGCCAGGGCAGAAACGATATTTGTAAAACCGAGATGAAAATCGCGCTTTTCACCCTCTGCCAGAGGGTAGTCCAGCTGGTTTTCATGGAAATAGAGCCATGTGGGCGGCAGATCCCTGCCGCCCAGTGCAATCAGGTCGGCCAGGTCAAGCATGTCAGTGGTCACTATAAGATCATAGGCACTAAAATCGGTTACCTGTTCTGCAAACGCCAGTGAAGCCCCTCTCATCCGCCATTTCCAGAACCGGTCCGGCAGGGTTGCAAGGGTGACAGCGTGATCTGTTGCCGCTTCCATAGCTGTCTTAAAGCCATTGGCAAACACCTCATGGGAACCACCGAAAAAAGGTTCAAGGAATAGAATGTTCAATCGCCAGCCCTTTTCCATTGTCTCATTGTTCCAAGCGTACACCCGAATATCGTGCCGGCCACAGCCACCCGGCCTGAGGCATGAGAATAATGAATCCGCCAGGACCTGTCAAGCAGACCGCAGTGGCGGCAGACCGCCTGCAAGCCTTTGAGATAAAAAGATTGTCATTGCGAATATGGCCCATGCAGTGTAAAAAACAGGGCTGTGATGAAACGATCAAGAACAGTGAACGGACAGGCCTCTCCCGGCCAGGTCCATGAGAACAGCGGACTGAAAATCGAACTCGACTGCCAGGGCCGTGATATCTATGCCAAATACAGCTTCCCGGTCAAATACGGACGGTTCTCGCGCCTTGAAACCCGGGACCATATCTTTGAATTCAACCTCAATCATGAAATCCGTCATGCCAGAGGGAAAACCAGGGAATGGCTTCACCCGTCCGAATGGCTCAAACGGACCATGGGAGATGACTGGGTTTACTACTCAACCGGCGGTTACAGCGGTGTGTTTGAGGCCATTGGCGAATATTACCTTCCCAATCTGACCTACCCCACCAACTCCCTTCTGGGCGGCAAACCCTTTACGGAACCTGCTGTGGCTGAGATTGTCAACCACTGGCAGGATCTGCTGTCAGAGATAGATTCTGAAAATCTGCCTGCCCGGTTTGCCAGATGGGTTGAAAACGTTCAGGCAATCACACCTGAAGTACTGGAGAAGAAGGCAAACGACCTTGTGGCAATATCGGGCGAACGGATCACGGTCATGCCGCCGGATGCCCGTCATGTGGATTACAACATCATCCCCATCACCATTGCCGACGGCTGCCTGTATAAATGCAAATTCTGCCGGGTAAAAAATAAAAAACCCTTTGCCGCCCGCTCAAAAGAAAATATCAGGGAGCAGATCCATCGCCTCAAAAAACTATTTGATCAGGATATCATCAATTACAATGCGGTTTTCCTGCGTGAGCACGATGCGCTGAATGCCCCGGCTGAACTGATCATTGATACAGTAAAAACAGCCAAAAAAGTTTTCAGGTTTGATGAATCAGCCATGACCGGCCCCCACGTGTTCATGTTCGGCAGTGTTGATACCCTGCTTGATGCAGATCCTGATCTTTTCAAACGACTCAATTGCCTTGGCATGACGACTTATATCAACATCGGGCTGGAATCCTATGATC
>CAZLNA010000057.1:0-9387 GCA_964560485.1 uncultured Desulfobacula sp.
CTTTATGACCTGTCCGGACGAAGGGATCAATATGTGATTGAAGCCGGTCTTGAGCAGCGCACGCTGAAGTGTTTGAGGGTCCGGCACAACGCTGGTTTTCCCTTTTGTTCCAAATCCCCAAAGATCCACCAGGGGTTTGACTGTGCCGTCCCATGCCCCCCGGGTCAGTTCATACAGGGCAGCGCCCTGTTTTAAAACCGTTAAAAAATCTCTGGAAATGCTCAGGATGTCACCTTCAGCCGCCTGGTTGAATCTGGATAATTCGCTGCGGGTGTCATACATGGAAAGCCTCTGGTTCACCTCTTTTAAGCGCATTTCCACCCGTTTCTGCCACAGGCTCTGGTCAGGGACAGTGCTGGCGGGGTTGATGAGTTTAATGGTGTAAACCGTTCCCATGGTCCGGCCGGAGAGAACCAGCAGTTGTTTTGATCCGGCAAGAACCGGATGGGCGCTGAACCCGATGAGCAGCAGGGTAAAAATGAGGCGTAGGATCATCTTTTGCTTTCCTTTAAAAGTGTCTGGCGCATGATTGTATAATCTGGCGCTTGGGATTTCAAGGCCGTGATTGAATCGGCTGCGTTTATCTGTTAGAAAAGAGAAATTGATTCACAGGGGAAATGGAATGGAAACCAGAACCGTCTTTTTGACACAGGTGCCGTCGGAACTTTACAAAATCCTTAAATTCGAAAATCTGGCTGCCAGCGGCGGGGAGGCCAAATACCTTATTGCAGACGGGTTTGTCACGGTCAATGCCGAGATTGAAACCCGGAAGCGGAAAAAAATATTTCCCGGAGATATCATTGAGATCTCGGGTGTGCGCCTTGAAATCGCTGCAGAAGAGAGCGGCTAAAGGATTATCTGTTCACACCCAGGGCCATTGCCGCCTGAAAACAGGCCACCGAGGCCGCATGCCCGACGTTGATGGAGTTTTTGCGCCCGAAAACAGGGATCTGCACCACGTCATCACAGACCGAAAGGACATGGGCGGAAATACCATATTCTTCATTCCCGAAAACCAGTACGGTTTTATCCTGCCAGGTATGGGATTGAATCGGAACGGCTTGGGCCAGTGTTTCAACGCCCACTACCTGAAAGCCTGCCTTCTTTTTTTTCATCAGCGTCCGGGCAAGATCCTGGGTGTTTTCCACACGGATCCACTGGTCCGCGCCCATGGCGGTTTTTTTCAATGCCGGATGGCTGCGGTCGGGCATATTACCCAGAATGACTGAGGAAAAACCGGCGGCCTCACCGGTGCGGATGATGGCACCGGCATTAAAAAGGCTTCTGATACCGTCAAGGGCAATCTGCAGGTCAAATGCGTGCAGGCAGGCCGGAGCAGACCGGTCCAGCGTTACGGCGGGTGCCAGCAGCTGGTGATCTGTGGGGGTTATCCCGGCTTCAATCCGGTGATAGTGAATCCGGTCGGAGAGGCGTTCAATCCATTCTCTCGGCCTGGCAGATGCCGGTCTTTCAAACGGTTTCATCCGGGACCATGTCAGCATTTTTTGATATTGCACAGTAAACAGATCATAGGATTTCGGGGTCAGCCGGTTACTGGTCACCGACTGGTAAAATGAGGTCAGCCATTTGAGCAGGTGGCGGTGCTGTCCGGGTAAGGACAGTGTTTCAAATTTTTTTTGTGTAAACCCCGGAGAATCCATTCTGGTTTAATCCTTTCCTGGCAGGCCTTTGCAGCGGCACCGCAAAATTAACTGAACCAATATACGAAAAGGGAAAATTTTTGTTAATATTTTTTTGTCAACTGCCGATAAAAGTCTTACCAAAGATATAGATGACCCCTATCAGGAGATGTAAAATGAGTTATATACCCAGCCAGGCTTCGGCAACCGGTCTTTCACCCAGGCAGAACACATTGTCTGGCGCAAATTATTCAAACGTGGTGAAAGAGCATTCCCTTAAGGCCCGGGAAAGCCTGGACGCCGGGCTGACCATCAAAACCCGTGAAGGGGATCTGGTGACGTTGAATTCCAGCAGTTTTGCTGAACTGGATGCCTACCGCTACAACAGCAAGGGGGTGGCGCAGACCCAGGACGGAACCGTCATGACCCGGCAGAATCACAGGGAAGTGACCCTGAGCGCAGGCGACAGTTTTTCGTTTACCGTTATCGGAGATTTGAACGAGCAGGAGCTGGAAGATATAGAAGCCATTGTCAAGGATATTGATGAAATCATTGAAGAGATGGCCCAGGGAGATATGGATGAGGCCATTGAGCTGGCCCTGGGTATGGGCGGGTATGATACGGTTTCTGGATATTCAGCAGATATCAGCTATGAGAAAACGGTCTCCAGGGCCACACGCGTCCAGGCACAGACCGCAGCCACAGTGGCCCCGCCGGAACCGCCTCCTGAACTGCCCGCCCAGCAGCCTGTGCCTGCTGTTGAAACAGAGCGGCCCATCCCTGAGTTTGAACCCTTCCCTGAAAATACACGTCCCTGGCGGAAAAAGAGCCGGACAGTAAAGAATTTTGACGATTTTATCGAGAGAATGACAAAGGCGGTTGAAGAGCATTCACAGGAGCAGGTGGCCCGTTCCAAGGCACCTGTTGAAAAACTGTTTGACCATCACATGAAAAAAGCGGATAATGAAGATAATGACGACAGGCGGCCGGCAATGAATGTCATCCGTGCTGCCAAAGAAAAGATGGAGGACCTGATCAGTGAATTGACCCAGGGTCTTTTCTCTGAAAAGATATCTTCCATCCTCGACCAATAAGTTTGTTGGTCTCCTAAGAAAAGTGCCGGACCTTGATTTCAAGGTCCGGCACTTTTTTTATGCGATTTTTTCCGGCACAGGATTATTTGGCCGGCGGGGTAAAGGTCCTTTGTGCCAGTTCACTGTCAAGCATCAGCAGCCCGTGTCCCTCTCCATTGATCAGCTTGAGTTTGTTCAAAATAGCGTCCATGGAAGCCTCTTCTTCCACCTGTTCCTCCACAAACCAGTCGAGATGGTTTTTTGCGGCATGATCATTCTCTTCAATGGCAAGGTCCATGAGATCATTGATCAGCTTGGAGACCAGCTTTTCATGTTCGTACGCCAGCTCAAAAACTTCCAGCGGAGAGCTGAAGTCTGTTTTCGGCGCTTCAATTGCCTCAAGATAGACCCGGGCACCGCGTTCATTTAAGAAGTTATACATCTTCATGGCATGAAACCGCTCTTCTTCCACCTGGACGAGAAAGAAATTTTCAAACCCGTTGAGACCGATTGAGTTGAAATAAGAAGCCATTGAAAGGTAATAATACTCGGAAAAGAGCTCCCGGTTTATCTGGTAATTGATCGCATCAGCCAGTTTTTTTGAAATCATGGGTCCTCCTTGAAAGTGTTTTTGTCTGCCCAAACTGTATTACATGTATTCAACATGGGCCGTGAAAATGAAAAATCAAGGGCAGGGCAGGTTTATTTTTGTGGTTAAGCAACCGGCATTTTTCTGTTTTTCACTATAAAATCCTTGATTTTGACGGGTGGATTTGAAAAGAATAACAAGCCGGGCTGATCTGATGCTCAAATCGTTTAACAAGTTCAGCAGCCCGGCACAGGAAACAGTGCCAACCGGATAGAACATAATAACAGCAATGCATCAACAAGAGCGATTCGCAGATGTCTGATAAACGTATGCAGGACCTTGAAAAAGAACTGGAAAAGGTAAAAACCGAAAGAGATGAGCTGCAACAGCTTTTTTCCATGTCCATCGACCTGGTTTGTGTTGCAGAGATAGAAACATCTGAATTTGTCCGTCTGAACCAGGCCGCTTCCACCATTCTCGGGTATGAGGCAGAGGAGATGGTGGGCCAATCGTTTTTTGATTTTATCCATCCGGATGATGTGCAGACAACCCGGACCATTGTCCGGGCTGCACTGAAAAAAGGGGAAAAAATCGTAAACTTCAGGAACCGTTATATCTGTAAGGACGGAACCTGCCGGTGGCTGAGCTGGTCAGCCCAGGCAGATGAAAAGCGGCGGTTTGTCTATGCCATGGCCCGGGATATTACAGAGCACAAAAGAAATGAGGATCTTCTGAACAGCCGGCATCAGTTGATGAATACCCTGCTCGACAATCTCCAGGTAGGCATTTTCATGGCTGACGCACCTTCGGGCAGAGCCCTGCTTGCCAATAAAAAAGCAAAAGAGCTTCTGGGCCGGACAGATATGCCTGGAGAAGAATCCATTTTTTTGTCTGAATTCTACCAGGTTTTTCAGTCAGGTACGGGCAATCTCTATCCTGAAGAACAGCTGCCGATATCTAAAGGATTGAAAGGGCAGAGCCATCATGTGGATGACATGATTGTCCGGCGGCCGGACGGCAGGGAGGTCTTCCTGGAAGTCTTTGGCAGTCCGGTAAAAGACGGTGCCGGCCAGGTGACGGCCAGTCTGGTTTCGTTTTCCGATATTACCCAGAGGAAAAAAGACGAGGCGGCAATCTCCCGGCTGAGCCGGGAGTGGCAGACAACCTTTAACGCGATCAATGCCGCCATATGGGTGCTTGACGAAAAACAGGTGATCACCCGGTCCAACAAGATGGCAGAAACATTGTTCAATCTGCCTGAGGGCGAAATGATCGGACGGCACTGCTGGGAAATTGTGCACAACACCCTGGAGCCCATTCCTGAATGTCCGGTGCTGCGGGCAAAAAAAACAAAGAAGCGCGAATCCATGGAAATCAGAATGGGAGAGGCCTGCTTTGAAGTTACAGTGGACCCGGTGTTTGAAAAAGACGGAGCGTTTAAGCAGGCAGTCCACATCATTGCCGATATTACCGAGCGTAAGAAAAAAGAAGAGCAGATTCGCAGGCGTGAAGAAGAGTACCGCCTCCTGGTGGAGAATCAGACCGATCTGGTGGTCAAAATAGATACGGACGGTCGCTTTGAATTTGTCAGCCCTTCATATTGCGCCATGTTTGGCAAAACCCAGGAAGAATTGATCGGTGAGCCCTTCATGCCGATGGTACACCCGGATGACCGGCAAACAACTGAGCAGGTGATGAAAAACCTGTTTGAACCGCCATATACGGCTTATATCGAACAGCGGGCCATGACCGCTGAGGGCTGGAAATGGCTGGCCTGGGTGGATACAGCCGTGCTTGACGCCAACAATGAGGTCAAAGCCGTCATTGGTGTCGGCCGGGATATCAATGACCTCAAGGCCATGCAGAAAGAGTTGCGGCATGCGCATAAGCTTGAATCCGTCGGGGTCCTGGCAGGCGGTATCGCACATGACTTTAATAATATTCTCTCCATCATTCTGGGGAATTCAGAGCTGGCCCTGGATGAAGAGATCACGCCGCTGACTGAAGAATCTCTTGAAGAGATCAAGGCGGCCAGCCTCAGGGCAAAGGGTATCATCAAACAGCTGCTCAGCTTCAGCCGCAAGGCGGATCAGGAAATCCAGCCCCTGGATATCCGGCCCATTGTCAAGGAATCGGTCAAATTAATCCGGGCGTCCCTGCCCTCAAACATCAGTATTCAGAACCGGATTCATGAATTTCAAAAAGCGGTTCTTGCAGATGCCACCCAGATTCACCAGGTGATCATCAATCTGTGTTCAAATGCGGCAGATGCCATGCCCGCTGGCGGGCGGCTTGAAATTGAGGTGGAACAGGTCTCTTTTGATTCCCTGCCGCCTGAGCGCGGGATTGATCTTTCCCCTGGAGATTACCTGGCGTTGAGAATAAGAGACAATGGCAGCGGGATTGCACCGGAGATCAAAGAGAAGATTTTTGATCCCTATTTTACCACCAAAGAGGTTGGCAAAGGCAGCGGTATGGGGCTTTCTGTTGTCATCGGTATTGTAAAAAGCCATAATGGCGCGATCTTTGCGGACAGCGAGCCCGGTCAGGGAAGCTGCTTTACTGTCCTGCTACCCACAACCAGCGACGGCTCACAGCATTCAGCCAGCCCGGCCGATGACCTGGCAGAAGGCGGGACAGAGCGCATTCTTTTTGTAGATGATGAGGCTGCCATTGCTGAAATGACGGGAAGGATCCTAGAGCGGTTGGGATATACCGTCGAGGTTCAGACCAATCCGCTGACAGCCTTGAACAGGGTCGGTGAGATGCCGGCCGGCTATGACGTGTTAATAACGGATTTGACCATGCCGGGTATGAGCGGGCTTGAACTGGCTGAAAAAGCCAAAGGGTTTTCTCCTGACCTGCCGATTATAGTATGTACGGGCCACAGCCAGGGTGTAAATGAAGAGATGACATCAGGCCGGGACATTGATATATGCCTGGTCAAGCCGGTGTCAAAGGCGGAGTTGTCCGCAGCAATTCGCCGGGTACTGGCTCAATAGAAATTGAAAAGAATCAGCAGGGTATTGAAACCCGGTTCAAATGAATTTATAATAGCAGTAAGAATCAATCCGCATTATACCCGCCTGTGAAGACCGCTGATAAGGGGAAGGAATAAATACCCATGAAACTGAAAATCGCTATTCTGTCATGCCTGATACTGATCACCATGCTTTCCGTGCATGGCCTGGCAAAAACCGTCCTGGTCGTTGAGAGCTATCATGCTGAATACCCATGGGATATCTCCTATAAAAAAGGACTTGAAAACATCCTGGGTAAAACCCATGAGCTGGTGTTTTTCCAGATGGACACCAAACGCCTGCCCCCATCCCGGTATAGCAGGCAGGCTGACCTGGCGTACAGAATGTATGAAGAGATCCAGCCGGCCCTGGTGATTCTGGGTGATGACAATGCCTTGAAATATCTGGGGCCGCGGCTGTCAAAAACACCTTCCCCTGTGGTCTATCTTGGGATTAACAATAATCCGAGGGCCTATGGTATCAATCCTGCAAATATGACAGGGGTTCTGGAACGGCCGCTGATGAAGCGGTCCATCATCTACATGAGCGAACTGCTCGCCCCAAGACTGGAAAAGCTGCTCATCCTGTTTGATTCCGGTTTCACTTCAAAGACCTCAGTCCGTGAGTTTTTCAATGACAGGAATTCGGTCAATGTGGCTGGCGTCCGGGTTGACCTGAAGATGATCGCAAAGTGGACCGAATGGCAGCAGACAGTGAAAAACGCCTGGAAAAACGGGTACGGCGCCATAGTGGTGGGGCTTTACCAGACCATTACAGACGAAGACGGTGAACATGTGCCCGCTTTAAAGGTTATTAACTGGACATCGAAGAACACACCTGTCCCGCCGTTCGGGTTCTGGGACTTTACGGTTGGTGCTGAAAAAACCATTGGCGGCCTGGTCCTTTTTGGGGAAAGCCAGGGAGAGGAAGCCGGGAAAATAGCCCAAAAGATCCTTTCTGGAAAATCCCCTGCTCAGATTCCGCCGGTGATCGGTCAGAAGGGCCGGTTTTTTTTCAGCCGGTCCCAGCTGGAAAAATGGCAGATCACCCTGCCGGAAAAGATAGCGGAAAAAGCAGATTATACCCGGTAAATAACAATGAAACGATAGCAGATTGCATACCGCCCGGAATGACTGCTGCACGATTCAGCCATTCCGGGAGGATATCGTGGGTTGGATTTAAACAGGGGCAGATATGCCGGGTCAGGTTTTGAGCGCCTCAATATCAGCAAAAAAGTCAAGCGCCTCCGGGTTTTTCAGGGCATCCTTGTTTTTTACTTCCTTGCCTTCAATCATTTTTTTGACAGCCAGTTCCACCTTTTTCATGTTCAGGGTGTAGGGTACGTCCGGGCATTCAATGATTTTTGCCGGTACATGTCTTGGTGATGCATTGGCCCTTATATCCTGTTTTACGCGCTTTTTCAGGTCATCGGTCAGCTCAGCACCTTCCGCCATTTTCAAGAAGAGAATCACCCGGACATCATTGTTCCAGGACTGCCCCACCACGACAGAGTCGTCGATTTCAGGCATGGCATCCAGCCGCCGGTAAATTTCAGCGGTCCCGATTCTCACCCCGCCCGGGTTCAAGGTGGCATCAGACCGGCCGAACATGATGACCCCGCCGTGTTCGGTGACCATGATAAAATCACCATGGGTCCAGATATTGGGGTATTCATCAAAATAGGCAGAGTGATACTTTTCGCCGGTATCATCCCCCCAGAAGAAGATGGGCATGGACGGGAAGGGTGCGGTACAGACCAGCTCGGCCTGTTTGCCCACCACGGGTGTGCCGGTTTCATCAAATGCAAAGACCCGCATCCCAAGCCCGCGGCATTGAAGTTCGCCTGAATAGACAGGTCCCATGGGGTTGCCTAACGCAAAACAGCCGTTCAGGTCGGACCCTCCGGATATGGATGCCAGCTGCAGATCCGGTTTGATTTGTTCATAAACAAATTCAAAATTTTCATCTGAAAGGGGCGATCCTGTTGAAAGCACCGATTTCAGTGAAGAGAGATCAAACTGCTGCCCGGGCCGGACACCTGCATTTTTCAGCGCTTCGATATATCCGGCACTGGTGCCGAAGACAGTGATCTTTTCATCTTCTGCCATCTGCCAGAGGGCGTCCGGTCCCGGGTGGAAGGGATTTCCGTCAAAAAGGACCAGAGTGGCGCCGACGCTTAGAGAACAGACCAGCCAGTTCCACATCATCCACCCGCAGGTGGTGAAGTAGAAAATCGTGTCCTCGCGTTTCAGGTCCGTGTGCAGAACCAGTTCTTTTTTCTGATGAAGCAGGACCCCGCCGACACTCTGAACCATGCATTTGGGCAGCCCTGTGGTACCTGACGAATACATGATGTACAAGGGGTCGTCAAAATCCATGGGTTCAAAAGTCAGACCAACTGCAGACGGGTCTGCAAAATCATCAAGCAATATCCCGTTCGGCAGGGAACCGATATCCGGTGCTGGATTGATATATGGAATGACAACGGTTTTTTCAATGGACGGAATCTCTTTGACAATACCTGAAATCTTTTCCAGGGAATCAATGGGTTTGCCTTTGAAATAATAGCCGTCTGCTGTGAACAGGATTCTCGGCCGGGTCTGGCCGAAACGGTCAAGGACACCTTTTATACCAAAATCCGGTGAGCAGGATGACCAGATCGCACCCAGGCTTGTGGCTGCCAGCATGGCAACAATACTTTCCGGCATGTTGGGAACAAACCCCACCACCCGGTCGCCCTTCCGGATGCCTGATGCCTTAAGCGATGCTGCCACCTGTGCCACCTTCTGGTATAGCTGCTTATAGGTCAGTTCCCGCCTGACCTGGTCTTCCCCCCTGAAAATCAGGGCCGTCCGGTCATCCTGGAAGCGGAGCAGGTTCTGGGCAAAGTTGAGCTTTGAATTGACAAAGAACCTTGCACCCGGCATCTTGCCCGGATCTTTGAGCACCTTTTCATAGGGCTGGAATGCCTTGATGTCGAGAAAATCCCAGGCTGTTTCCCAGAAATCGGACAGGTTTTCAACAGACCATTCCCAAAGTTCTGAGTATTCATTAAAATTCTTGTC
>CAZLNA010000058.1:0-9316 GCA_964560485.1 uncultured Desulfobacula sp.
GTCTGAGTGCCTGTCGGGTCATCATCTAACACCACCACCTTTGCCCGGCTTTTCCGCACACGATCACAGATTTCAGGCATCAGGTCTGACGGCCATTCCGGCGGAAGAGCCTCCAGGCAGCTTGTCTTGTCCACATAATGCTCAGACATGATTATTCCTTATGCCAAAGAAAAAATACGGCGTTCAATAAATTTCCAGGTTTCCAGATAATCACCGGCCTGCATCAGTGAATCGAGCCGGTCTGTACCGATCTCATCCAGCAGGGCCCAGATCTTGTTGGTCAGGCGGCTGTTGGCCTCAAACGTCCCTTTTATATCCCAGCGTGTGGGCGAGGTGTCTGAAGTGAGATAATCGCTGTACCCGTATTTTTTCAGGTAAAAAAGAAATTCCACATAATCAAGGAAATGCTTGGTGCCGCAGAAATAATCCCAGTCCCATTTTCCGTCATTGTCATTGACATGAACATAATAATTGTAAGGACTTTCGGCCAGAAGTGCCACAGCTTCTGCCGGGTTTTCATTGCCATAGATGGAATGGCCGAAATCAAGGGTTACCCCTGTGTTCGGGCACTTGATGTCGTTGAGCAGGCAGAGCGCTTTAGCCGCTGTATCCACAAAACACCGGCCGCGCGTTTCACTTGGTTTGTATTCAATGAACAACGGCATGTCCTTTTGGTGATCAGCTGCTTCGCCAATGGTTTCCACCAGGTTTTTCCAGGCCTGGGCATAATCGTACTGGAACGAAAATTCATATCCGTCGCCCAAAGGACAGCAGGTGACCTTGTCCGCCCCCACAGCCGAAGCAAAGGCTTTGGCCTCCTTAATGAACTGCACCGCTTTGGCCCGGATCGCCGGATCTGTCGAGGTCAGTCCGCCGTTGCGAAATTCAGGTTCGGCTTTGACATTGACATTTACGGCTGCCGCTTTCAGACCGTGCTTTGCAAGAGCTGATTTTGTAATTTCAGGGTCGTTCACCTCATAGGGAAAAACAATTTCAACCCCGTCATAGCCTTCCATCTGGCTCATGAGTGCAAATTTTTCATCCAGGCTCAACGGATGGTTATATTCATGGAACCGATCTTTGGTTTGAGACAGGAAACCTGTAATAATTGCCATTTTAAGCATAAACGTTCTCCAAATTTTTCAAGGTTAGGTGTGACTCCGGGAAAGTACCGAAGCCTTTATTTTCGCAGCCTTTTCCTTATACCAGGGCAGCTGGCTGATAATGGTCCAGACAATGATGCAAAAAAGAATCAAAGATACCGGCCTCTGGAAGATCGGCATAAAAGATCCCTGGGACACCATCAGGGCGCGACGGATATTTTCATCTGCCATGGGGCCGAGAATGACACCGATGACCAGTGGTGCAATGGGGTATCCCATGGCTGTGAGGAAATAACAGATGATCCCAACCGGCAGCATGAGATAAAGGTTAAATATGTTCAGTCCCAGAGAGTAGGAACCGATAATGCAGAGCATGCCGATGATGGGCATGAAAATCTGTGTGGGAATTCTCAACACCTTGACCACCTGTTTGGCCAGTATCATGCCGGACACCCACATGGCCATGGAGGCCAGAAGCAGAATCGCAGCCACTTCAAGGATAAAGGTCGGATGTTCAAAAGTGATCATGGGGCCGGGGTTGACGCCGTGGAGCATGAGTGCGCCCAGCAGCATGGCTGCCGGCGGACTGCCCGGAATCCCAAGGTTGAGCAGCGGGATCATGGCACCGCCCACACAGGCATTGTTGGCAGTTTCACTGGCAATCACCCCTTTGAGCTCTCCTTTTCCGAATGTTTCCGGATGGTTGGAAGCGTTTTTAGCTGTGCCGTAGGAAACCCAGCCGGCGATGTCTTCGCCGATACCGGGCACCGCGCCGATGCCGACACCGATCAGGGAAGAGCGGACAATCGCGGGAAAATTGCGGATAACTGTCCCTATTTCAGGGATGATCCGCTGAAGTTTCTGTGCCTTGCCGATCTGGAACTTATCGGCCAGAACCCCTATAATCTGGGGGATGCCGAATGCGCCAATCAGGACCGGCACCACTTCAATACCGGATTCAAGCTCTGGAATACCAAAGGTAAAACGCGGATAAAACTGAAGCTGATCCCGGCCGATGCAGGCCAGAAAAAGGCCCAGGAAGCCGGCAATCCAGCCCTTGATCACCAGGTCCGGGCTGGTCAGCGTTCCACTGATCAGAATCCCGAAAAAAGCGAGCAGGAAAAATTCAAAAGAGGTGAACTGAAGGGCAAACTTTGAAATCAGCGGAGATATGCTGACCACAAAAAGCATGCTTACCGCTGTTCCAATGGCGGATGAGGTTGTGGTCAACCCGATGGCCCGTCCGCCCTCTCCTTTACAGGCGAGCGGATATCCATCCATGGCCGTGGCAGCTGCTGCCGCTGTTCCCGGAATATTGATGAGAATCGATGCATAGGAGCCCCCATAGGTTCCTCCGACGTAGATGGCCAGCAGACAGACCATGGCAATGGGGGTATCCATGGAATATGTCAGAGCTGTCAAAAGAGCAACACCCAGGGTAGACGTCAGTCCGGGCATGGCGCCGAACATGATGCCAAGGACAACGGAACCGAATAATATGGCCAGGGTCACTGGGTCGGAAGCCAGTCCGAACACGATTTCAAAAAATGACCCGATTCTTTCTAATAAAGCGATCACGACAGAATTTCACTCCTTTTTTTACGATGGGAATGCGGTCTACATGTACCAGACAGCGTCCAGCAGCTCGACAACGAACCCCTCAAACGGCATGGGGACCAGCAGAAAATATTTAAAGGCAATTCCAATGATCAATGGTGCAGCAAATGCCACAATCACCGATGTCCTGAATTTTCTTTTCAGCACCGGATCGGTCCTGCACCATAAAAATGTACGCACAAAAAAGGAGATGATAAACAAAACCATCAGGATATCGCCCGGATAGTTGATGGTTTCAGCCAATACCGTATCAAGCGGACTGAACAGATACAAAAGAAAGACTGCCAGCTGGACCAGGTATAGGATGAGCATTTTTTTGAACAGCTGGATGGTTTCTATATAAAACATGAGAATGAAAACCAGTAGAAATTCTATTGCTGCCAGAAAGAAATCAACCCTGGGAATAAAGAGAAACACGAAACTGACCAGAAGCAGTACACTGCCATAAAACCGCAGTACTGCATCCAGTTTTAAAAATTGTAAAAAATCCGTTGATCCCAGAAAACTGAACACTGATCTGAAAGCCTTAAAACCGATCTCATGGACAGCGGTCCTGACCAGGATTCCGCCGAGCAGCATGATCATGGCGCCGACAAACAAGGGGAAAATCGCAGGGGATACATACCAGACATTCTGGACCCCTCCCCAGGAATCTTTCATGGGCATTTTCAAGGCCATGCTGACGATCCACAGCCCACAGGCAAAGATCACGGCACCGGAAAAGACATCTGCCTTCCTGAGTTTGTCTTTGTCCATCATGGTTGAATAATCCTTTGATTTTGTCTATACTTCCAAGGTTATGACCGGACCTTTGAATTCATTGGCGTGGACTTCCAAGGTCCGGTCCCCCGGCTGGTGTCGCTTGACACCAGCCACTCTTTTTTATGCAGGTCTACGGTTTGGGTATACCCAGTGTCTCTGGATTGATTTTTGCAGCACCCAGCTCCCACAAGGTCCAGGCAAAATTGGATTCCAGTGCATCAAAAACGGCTTTGGATTCTGTACCGGTTTTACCTGAAAGCAGGTAATAATTGGCTTTTGCCCAGTCTTTCACTTCATCTGTGGCCATGGCTTTTTTAAACGCATCCACGAGAGCGGCTTTGGCTTCTGCAGGAACAGCTGCCGGAACTGCAAACCCGATAGCCTGTGAAATCGGCAGGTATTTGGAAAGACCGGGATAG
This sequence comes from uncultured Desulfobacula sp., assembly GCA_964560485.1. Lineage (GTDB taxonomy): Bacteria > Desulfobacterota > Desulfobacteria > Desulfobacterales > Desulfobacteraceae > Desulfobacula. Next base: position 3,902 of record CAZLNA010000058.1, read on the forward strand.
GCGTCAAATGCTGAAGGGATGGTACCCAGGTCAGCCACATCAAAGCTTGAAGGAATCAGCATTCCCAGTGCTCTGAGTTTTTTGCCGCGAAGCAATTGCTGCTGTTCTGCCAAAGACGTGACAACCACAGTGACCTCGCCGGTCATGGCAGCATTCTGGCTCGGATTGGATCCCTTGTACGGAATAAAATTAAATTTCGCACCAGAGCCGTTTTCAACCGCAAGAAGGTTCAGATGATGGATGGAACCGGCACCTGAGGCGGCCGCTTTAATGCTTTTGGGATTTTTTTTGGCCGCTTCGATCAGGTCTTTCAGGGTTTTATAAGGAGAATCTGCTGTCACAGAGATAACATCCGGAGAACCGCCGACGATAAACGTGTCCCAGACATCAAATTTCTTGTCCCAGCCGCCCTGGACACCTGCGGTCACATTGGATTCAGACAGCCCGCAGAGCGTGTAGCCGTCGTGTTTCTGACGGTATGCATGACTCATCCCAACAGAACCGGCAACTCCGCCGGTTTTGTTGATCACATTGATTTTCACGCCCAGAAATTTCTGCATTTGAGCTGTGATCATCCGAACGCATGTATCGGTTCCGCCACCTGCACCCCAGACGACTGCTGCGGTGATGTTTCTTTTTGGAAATTTTTTCCCGGCCAGAGCGTTCCCTGCGGTCAGGGCCAGTGCCGCAGCCAAACAGACAATTAACAGTTTTTTCATTTTTTGTACTCCTCCCCTAATAAATTAATAAAGATAAAACATCATTTTAAAACGAAGAATGGGGCCTGCCCCTTTCTGTGTAGAAAACTTTGTTGCGTCACCTCCTTTAATGGATCCATCTGTGCGGGTTACCTTATTTTGATTGACTGCCATTTTTTTCCTTTAAAATGGCAATCGCCTTTTTAAAATGATTTCGCATCAGGGCTTCTGCCTGTTCCGGGTCATGATTGCAGATGGCATCAATGATCATTTCATGGTCTTTTACCGTGTCATTGGGATGGATAATCAGGCCTTCTTTGTTGCCGTACTGGTACGCCAGGCTGATCACGTTGAAGGTCTGAAGCATGGCGGTCAAGAACTCCCGCGAAGAAATAGAGGTGATCAGTGTGTGGAATTGCTTATCCGCTTTAGAGTAGGCAACAATGTCGGTGATATTTTTGTGGCCTTTAAATGGAAGAAAAATCTTCTTGAGGGTATCACACTCCTCATCTGTAATCTGGGTCGCGGCCCGTTTGGCTGCAAGGCCTTCAAGGACTTCACGGATTTCAAAAATCGCGATCATTTCTTTTTCGGTAAACAGCCGGACAAAAAAACCTCTTCTGGGTTTTACTTCAACCAGTTTTTCATGTTCAAGAAACTTCAAGGCACTGATCAGCGGGGTCCGGCTGATGCCCAGCTCATTAGCCAGTTTTTCCTGTGGAATTTTTTCGCCGGGCTTGAGCACCCGGTCGATGATCATGGCTTTGACGACCTGATAGACCTTCTGATCCAGATTTTCGTATTCTGCACCGATATTTTTCATTCCCTGCCCTTTAAAATACCTTTGTTAATTGCAGTGATGGCGTGCAAAATTTTACACACTGTATTTTGAATACAAAATTCAATATTCAAAAAAAGGGGGCTTGTCAACCCCTTTTTTTTAAAAGCGTTCATAAAAAAATCCCCTGGCCGCTTAGCAGCGGCCAGGGGATAGCAGTTCTCAGCCCCTTTCAATCCATCATAAGGCTGAATTCAAAATACTCTGTCTAACAAACACTCAGGTTTTCTATCCACCTTGTCAGAAATCAACCACAATCTCATCATAGGTTTTCCGCCACTTGGGCGGGTGAAGTTCCAGCCCGGGTCTGGGATAGCCCACTGCAAGCAGAAGCGGCACCCAGTAGTGTTCAGGGATGTTAAACACTTTTTTCACGGCTTCATGATCAAACCCATCCATGGGATGGGTTTCCAGCCCAAGGCTGGTGGCAGCATGCATCAGGCTCATGGCAAAAAAACCCGTGTTTTTTGCGGCAAATGCCAGGTTCGCCTCAGGACTCCAGTTATACAGGGTACGGGTGGCGTTCAAAAACCACTCCCGCTGTTCTAATGACATACTGCCGGATGCCAGCATCTCTTCCCAGTTTTTTTCAAAAACGGGATGTCCGTCCTGCCATCCGTTCTGATCTGCAAGAACAATCATCACAACCGGGGCCTCAACCACCTTGGGCTGATCCCAGGCCAGGGATTTCAGTTGTTCTTTTTTATCCGGATCCGTCAGCACCATAAGATTCCAGGGTTGAAGGTTAAAGCTGGAAGGGGTCAGGGCCGCCAGTTCAACCATTTCTTTCAGCAGTGCCGGTGGGATGATCTTTTCAGTGTCAAAAAAATTAATGGAACGCCGTTTTTTGCTGATTTCTTTATAATTCATTTCAAACTCCTTTTTGAATGTCTGCGTGTGTATATCATGCTTGGGTTTCTTTATAAGGATGGGATTTTTTTATTGATCCTGAATGCCGAGCTTCTTGAGCAATTTTGCCAGATCATCTTGTTCCCGGGACGTGAGCACATTAAAAATGCTTTCTGCCATGGTTGAATGATCCGGAAAAATCTTTTTAACCAGGCTGGCGCCGCTTTGTGTCAGTTCAACCATGATCTTCCGACGGTCATCAGGGTTTGGTTTCCGTTTCACAAGCTTTCTTTTCTCAAGGTTATCGATCACCAGTGTGATGTTCCCGCTGGTCTTGAGTATTTTCAGGCCGATATCCTTCTGACACATGGCACCAAGGTGGTAAAGGGCCTCCATCACCCCGAACTGGCTGATGGTCAGTTTATGATCAGACAGATGATGGTGGAGCCTTTCGGTCACTGTATTGGCTGCCCGCATCATGATGGTGTATAGCTTAAGTGCAGGTACGGACTGAGCTGGAGTATAATCAGAATTCATATTCACCTCATGCAGGATTAGTTTAACATTAAAATAATTAACATTAAACAAATGTCAACCGGGAATATCCTGACTCTTGAACACGATTTTGAAATTCCAGCAGCACAATACCGCCAGGCAGGCGAAGAAGGGCCGCCTGCAGTTCGAAGGGATTGAAACGATTCAAGGCAGCCGGCCCTTGCAGACAACTGCCATGTCTATATTTTAAACTGACCCACCGCCTGTTTGAGTTGGGCAGCCATCTGGCTGACTTTTGTGGAATTCTGCTTGATATCCTGACCGTATTCAGACATCCTGGTGGAGGCCTGGTTCAGGGATTCCATATCCTGGGCCATCTCGCTGGCTGCCACAGAAACCTCACTGATATTCTGCGTCACAGACTGAATCCCTTGGTCGGCCTGGGCCACATTGCTGGCGATGTCCCGTGTCGTAACGGACTGCTGCTCTACAGCCGCCGCCACACTGTCCACCATTTCATTCACATCTCCCACTGCAGTGGTAATCCCTTGAATCTGCCCCACCGTGGCCTGGGTGGATGCCTGCACATTGTCAATGCTGGTTTTGATTTCCTGGGTGGCCACCTCGGTCTGCTGGGCCAGGCTTTTGATTTCATTTGCCACCACAGCAAACCCTTTGCCTGCATCACCGGCCCGGGCAGCTTCAATCGTTGCGTTCAACGCCAGCAGATTGGTCTGACGGGAAATATCATTTATGGTCTGAACCACTTTGCCGATCTCATCCGCTGATTCTGAGAGCCTTTCAATCTGTTCGGAAGCCGCCTGTGCTTTCAACGCTGTTTCATTACTCGTTGCCCGGGTCTTTTCCGTATTTTTGGCTATTTCACCGATGGTCGCAGTCATCTCTTCAGCAGCTGCAGATACCCGTGCGATATTTTCAGCAGATGTTTCTGCACTTTGCGCGACCGACCGCATGGTCTCTCCCATTTCACTGGCAGTTATAGAAACAGCATCAGAACCCTCAGACATCTGCTGTGCGCTCTGGTTCAGGGTGTCAGACAGGCTTGAAAAATGATCTGCAGATTCATTCAAATGAACGGCATTTCCTGAAATGTCAGAAACAATATTCTGAAGCTTGGCCACAAATACATTGAACCAGTGACTGAGTCTGCCGATTTCGTTCTGCCGGGTCTCATCGAGCCGCATGGTCAGATCCCCCTCTCCCTGGGCGATATTTTCCAGCAGATCAATGGTGGTCCGGACCGGGCCTGTAATCAGGTTGGCAACCATCAGACCGACAAAAAGGGCAAGGGCAATGGCAACCGCCACCAGAACAACCAGCAGGAACTGCCGCTGACCGATCCTGTTCCTGCTTGAATCCATTGTCTTGCTGACACTGCCGGTCAATTGCCGGCCGTCGGCCAGCACCTGCTGTTCCACCTGGCTCATCAGTTTGAGAATATCCTGGGATTGTTTTTCCAGTTCACTGGCAGCCAGAAGCTGGGTTTTCTTCATTTCTATCATTTCTTCCACCTGGCCGGAAAGCGTTTCCAGATTCGCGACAATCTGGCCGGTGGTGTCATCTTCAGGCAATTCAACAATCTCGGAATTGATCTGGCCTTTAAGCTTTAGCGTCTGTTCAGCAGTCTGCATCAGGGCATCTGTATCGGGTGCCATACTTATTTTATTTACCAGCACAAGCATCTGGTTTGACTTTGACTGAACCGTCATGGCAGCCCTGACTGCTGACACAGACATTTCAGAAACCATCATCAGTTCATCCATCATGTCCGGAATCCCTGCTGACGCCAGAATGCTGTCCAGCTTCTTCTTTTTGGCTTTTGAGGTGCCCGGTTTTGCCAGTACTTTTCTAAACCCGTTCTGGATTGAATCTGCCTGGGTACTGATCGCACCGATCGATTCATCTGTTGAGGTGGTCACCGAATCACTGGTCAGCGAAGAGACCGCCTCAAGCGTGACGATATTATCTGCAGCAAGCCGGGCAAATTTTTCGCCGATCATAATCTGCCTGTTTTTTAATTCCAGAAGTTGATAAGTGGCTGTGAGCACTGGCCGGATCAGTGGCACCGCATCCTTTTCCATGGCCTTTAAGCGGGTATGGATCTTTTGCGTTATCTCCTGTGAGCTTGCGGCGAATATATCGGAAATCAGTTTGCGGACAGGTACCAGCTGTTGAATCCGCTTGTTCTGAGTCGCGACATTGTAGGAGACATCGTCTGCTGTTTTTGCCATTGTGGATTTGATCTGGTTCAGCGCCAAAACCCCTGTTCCCCCGGACAGACCGGTAAACAGGGCACATATAAGGAATCCACCGATCAACAGATGCCTGATCGGCAAGTTATAAAAAAACGACATGGTTATCACCTTTGAAATTATCTCTTGATATAGATGTTCCAGAAAAAATCTGATCCTCTCACCCTAATCCTACTGATCATTTGTGAATTTATCAAGAGGGCTGCGAAATCCGTCAGCTCAATTTTGGGTTCCTTTTGTCAGAAAGGTCATGTATAAACGG
>CAZLNA010000059.1:0-9243 GCA_964560485.1 uncultured Desulfobacula sp.
ACATTTTCAAGGGACTGCTGGATCACCCGTTTCAGTGGCCGGGCGCCGAAGGTCGGATCATACCCCTTTTGCGCCAGGTATGCCATGGCCGCTTCTGACAGCTCAAGAGACAATTCTTTTTCTGCCAGGCGCTGATTCAGCTTTTCAACCTGGATCCCTGCGATGGCTTTGATATGGTCAAGGCTTAAGGCATGAAAGGAAATGATGTCATCGATCCGGTTCAAAAATTCAGGCCGGAAAGCCTCTTTTAGCGCCTGCCGGATATTCTTATCCACGTCTGATGCATCAAGTCCCTGGTCTCCGGCGGCCTGGAGAAAGCGCGAGCCCACATTGGATGTCATGATGATGATGGTATTCCTGAAGTCCACGGTCCGGCCGTGGCCGTCGGTCATTCTTCCGTCATCCAGCACCTGGAGAAGGACATTGAAGACATCGGCATGGGCTTTTTCAATTTCATCAAAAAGGATCACGGAATAGGGGCGCCGCCGGACCGTTTCTGTCAGGTATCCGCCCTCATCATACCCCACATATCCGGGCGGGGCACCGATCAGTCTTGCCACGGAGTGTTTTTCCATATATTCGGACATATCCACCCGGATCATGGCCTGATCACTGTCAAACATGAATTCAGCCAGAGATTTGGCCAGTTCTGTTTTCCCGACACCTGTGGGGCCCATGAAAATAAAGGTGCCGATGGGCCGGTCTTCAGGCGCAAGCCCGGATCGGGCCCGCCGCACCGCGTTGGAAACCGCATCAATGGCATTTGACTGGCCGATCACCTTTTTTTTCAGGTGATCTTCCATGGCAATCAGTTTTTCCTGCTCTCCTTTGAGCATCTTGGAGACCGGGATACCGGTCCAGGCAGAGACCACTTCAGCCACATCTGATTCTTCCACGTCTTCTTTGAGCATGCGCTTGTCCTTCTGGAGCGTCCGCAGTTCTGCCTTGCTCTTTTCCAGATCTTTTTTCAGCTGTTCAATGGTCCCGTAGCGGATCTGGGCCACCCGCTCAAGATCACCGCTGCGTTCTGCCACCTGGGCTTCGGTCTGGCTCTTGTCCATCTCTTCGCGGATCTGGCTGATCTTCTGGATCATCTGTTTTTCAGTATCCCACTGCAGCTTTAAAGGCCCCATCGACTCCTTCATGGCCGCAATATCGCGTTCAAGCTTTTCAAGCCGCTCCCTGGAGGCGCCGTCCTTTTCCTTTATCAGGGCCTGCCGCTCAATCTGGGCCTGGGTAATTCTGCGCTGAATCTCGTCAATGGCCCGGGGCATGGAATCGATTTCAATTCTCAGGCGCGAAGCGCATTCATCAATCAGGTCCACGGCCTTGTCCGGCAGGAAGCGGTCGGCAATATACCGGTTTGACAGGGTGGCGGCCGCCACCAGCGCGGAATCCTTGATCCGGACGCCATGATGCACCTCATATTTTTCTTTCAGTCCCCGGAGAATGGAAATCGTATCTTCCACTGTCGGCTCCTGGGCCAGTACCGGCTGAAACCGCCGTTCCAGGGCCGCATCCTTTTCAATATATTTTCTGTACTCATTCAGGGTGGTGGCCCCCACGCAGCGAAGCGTTCCCCGGGCCAGTGCCGGCTTAAGCATATTGGAGGCATCCACAGAGCCTTCGCTGGCGCCGGCCCCCACCACGGTATGAAGCTCGTCAATAAAGAGCACCACCTCACCTTCGGCCTTTTCCACCTCTTTTAAAACCGCCTTGAGCCGCTCTTCAAACTCTCCCCTGAATTTGGCCCCGGCCAGAAGCGCGCCCATGTCGAGGGCCACCACACGGCGGTCTTTGAGTGAGTCAGAGACATCACCCTCCACAATCCGCTGGGCCAAGCCTTCCACAATGGCGGTTTTGCCGACACCGGGCTCACCAATGAGAACCGGGTTGTTCTTCCGCCGCCGGGAAAGCACCTGTACAATCCGCCTGATTTCCTCGTCCCTGCCGATAACCGGATCGAGTTTGCCTTCCCGGGCAAGCCGGGTATAGTCCCTGCCGAATTTTTCAAGGGCCTGGTATTTCTCCTCCGGATTCTGATCGGTCACGCTCTGGTTGCCCCGGATATCTTTCAGCACGCTGAGAACAGCCTCTTTTGTGACCCCGTGTTTTTCAAGAATTTCTTTAACCGGATGCTTCATCCTGACCATGGCCAGCAGGATATGTTCCAGGCTGACATACTGGTCTTTCATTTTTTCAGCCTCGTCAAATGCAAGATCCAGCATTTTTTTCCCGTCCCGGGAGAGATAGAGGCTGCCGCCGGAGACCTGAACCAGTTTGTCTGCTGAAGCTGCGACATCCGCTGCCAGGGAAGGCATCTGGACACCGATCTTTTTCATGATCGAAGATGCGATTCCCTCCTGATCCGCTGTCATGGCCTGCAGAAAATGGATGGGCTCAATGGCCTGATGGTTTCGTTTCCGGGCATCATCATGGGCTGTCTGAAACAATTCCTGGGATTTCAAGGTCAATTTGTCGAGTGTCATACCTCACCTATTTCATTATTATTTATAATTCAATCAAGATAGTAATGCATTTCCCGGCGGCGTCAACCGGTCCCTTGTTTTTTCTTGCGGTTCTGGTGGGAATCAGGCGGGCATCCATTGACAAGTCCCACCTTGTGGTATATACATTCTTATATTATATACCATCTGACATGAATCATTCATCATCCAGAGAGTTAACATGGAACGCACTGATTTTAAAGAGGCCCGGGCAAGACTGAACAAAACCCAGAAAGAACTGGCCCAGCTTCTTGGAATATCCATAAAAGCCGTTCACAGCTATGAGCAGGGATGGCGGAAAATCCCCCATCATGTGGAACGCCAGATCCTGTTTCTGCTGGCACGGGCCCTGTCCGGTGCCCGGGAGATGCCGGCCCAATGCTGGGAGATCCTTAACTGTCCTCAGGCAAAACAGGAAAACTGTCCGGCAAAAGAGTTTAATGCCGGAGATCTGTGCTGGTTTATCAACGGCACCCAGTGCAGCGGCAGGGTCCACGGCACCTGGGCGGAAAAAATGGAAGCGTGCCGCGCCTGCAGGGTGTTTCAGCAATTATTCAATCTCGAACAAAAGGTGACAACCCATGGATGATATCTTCAAAAATACCTATTGCAAACCGACCCGGGAAAATGCAAGCTCATACCGGCAGGAACTTTCAAAAACCATCTCTGATATCCTGTCAACCCTGGATGATGAGCAGTGCTTTGCCCATGTGGGAGATGAGCCCATTCATTTTTCCACCTCTGTCAATGAAATGATTGACCTGTTCAGACAGGTGCTCTTCCCCGGGTATTTCAGTGACGAAAAAATCGACGGGGCCAACCTGGTCTTTAACATGGGCCAATCCATCTCACAGCTCTATGATATCCTCTCTCAGCAGATCATCCATGTGCTTCGTCATGACTGTCTCAGATACGGACAGGAATGCTCAGAATGTGAAAGCCGCGGCAATGACGCTGCACTGACCGTTATCCAGCAGATCCCGGATCTGAGAAAGCTGCTGGCAGAAGATGTCCGGGCTGCCTATGACGGCGACCCGGCTGCCAAGAGCCACGACGAGATTATTTTTTCCTATCCCGGGCTCTACGCCATCACGGTGTATCGGGTGGCTCACCTGCTCTACCAGCAGGGCGTACCCCAGCTGCCCAGAATCATGTCCGAACATGCCCACAGCGTCACCGGCATTGATATCCATCCGGGCGCCACCATTGGCCAGCGGTTTGTCATTGATCACGGCACCGGCATTGTGATCGGTGAAACCAGCGTGATCGGCAGCAATGTCCGGGTCTACCAGAACGTTACCATTGGCGCGCTCTCCCTGCCGCCCGATGCCGGTGAAAAGCTCAGGGATGCCAAGCGCCACCCGACCATTGAAGATGATGTCATCATCTATTCAGGAGCAACCATCCTTGGCGGTGAGACCGTTGTGGGAACCCGGTCAGTGGTGGGCGGCAATGTCTGGCTCACCGAATCCATCCCCTCTGACACCAAAGTTTTTATCGAAACCCCGAGCCTGGTTTACAGGAAACAAAGATAAAGGAGAAATCCATCATGCGTTTAAATACCGATATCACACTCACCTGCGGCAACACCCCCCTTGTGAAGATACAGTCAGCCAGCCGCGAAACAGGGGCGGATATTTTTGGCAAACCCGAATTTTTCAACCCGGCATCCAGTGTCAAGGACCGGATCGGCCTGGCCATGATCGAGGCCGGCATCGCGTCCGGCCAGATCAACAGCGATACGACCATTGTCGAACCCACCAGCGGCAATACCGGCATTGCACTGGCGTTTGTCGCCCGGGTCAAAGGGTTGAAACTGATCCTGACCATGCCGGAAACCATGAGTGTCGAGCGCCGTCACCTGCTCCGCCATATGGGCGCGACCCTGGTATTGACCCCCGGGGCCAAAGGCATGAAAGGCGCTATTGAAGAAGCCAGACAGATTGTTGACAGAACCCCGAACGCCATCTGGCTCGACCAGTTTTCCAACCCGGCCAATCCACAGATCCACCGGGAGACCACTGCGCCTGAAATATGGGAAGACACCGGGGGCAGCGTTGATATTTTCGTGGCCGGAGTCGGCACCGGCGGGACGATCACCGGCGTGTCCGAGGTCTTAAAGGCAAAAAAACCCGAACTCATCTCGATAGCGGTTGAACCTTCTGCCTCACCCGTCATTTCCGGCGGCAAGCCCGGCCCTCACAAGATCCAGGGCATCGGTGCCGGATTTATCCCTGACAACCTTAATGTGGATATCATTGATGAGGTGGTGCAGGTCAGCAATGAGCAGGCGCTTGAAGGGGCCAGGGAGCTTGCCCGCAAAGAGGGAATCCTGTGCGGCATTTCATCCGGCGCCATCTATCATGCTGCCAAAGTGGCTGGGGCCCGGCCTGAAAACAAGGGAAAGACCATTGTTTTCATCATCTGCGATACAGGTGAACGCTATCTGAGCACAGACCTGTTCGATACGGATGAGCCTTCCTGATCCGGCTCGTCCGGCTCATTCAGGGTTCTACTGCGCCTGCACCATTTTGCCGTCTTTCCAGAAGGGAGACATCTGCCTGAGCCTGTCAATCACCGGCACCATGCTCTTGATGATGTGATCCATGTCCTCACGGGTGTTGTAGTGGGAAAGGGAGAACCGGATGGAACCGTGGGCCGTCTTGATGGGCACTTCCATGGCCATGAGCACATGGGAGGGATCAAGGGAACCCGAAGTACAGGCAGAGCCTGACGAGGCGCAGATGCCGTCCCGGTCAAGCATGAGCAGGACAGATTCGCCTTCCACCGCCTCAAATCCGATGGAAAGGGTATTGGGCAGCCGGTTGTCTGTATCACCATTCACATGGGCGCCTGGAATTTTTTCAAGGAGACCGGCCTCAAGATAGTCCCTGAGCGCCTTTACCCTGGTATTCATCTCGTTCAAATTGGATCTGGCCAGTTCGCATGCCTTGCCGAACCCGATGATGGAACTGGTGTTCTCGGTCCCGCCGCGCCGGCCCTTTTCCTGGTGGCCGCCAATGAGAAACGGTGAAAACTTAAGCCCCTTCCGGATATAGAGGCAGCCGATCCCCTTGGGCGCATGCAGCTTGTGCCCGGACATGGAAAGCATGTCCACACCGGCCGCATTCACATCAATGGCAACCTTTCCGGCGGCCTGCACCGCGTCCGTATGAAAAAGGGCGCCGCTGTCTTTGATGCGGCCGGCAATCTCCTGTATGGGAAAGATCACCCCTGTTTCATTGTTGGCCCACATCAGGGAAACCACGGCAGTCTCACTGGAGACCGCGTCATAGAGACGGTCGAGATCCAGCCGGCCTTTTTTATCCACCGGCACATAGGTGACGGTGTAGCCCTGTTTTTTTTCAAGATGGGCGAAAAGATTGAGAATCGCCGGATGCTCCACATTCGACGTGACCAGGTGTTTTCTTTCAGGCAAGGCAGCCAGTGCCGAGTAAATGGCTGAATTATCGCTCTCAGTGCCGCAGGAAGTGAAAACAATTTCATCGGGATCCGCACCGATCAGGTCTGCCACCTGCTGACGGGCCTGTTTCACATTCTGGCCCACCTGCCCGCCAAAGGTATGCATGGAAGACGGGTTGCCGTAAAACTGCCCCAGATAGGGCATCATTTCACTGATCACTTCATCTGCCACACGGGTGGTGGCATTATTGTCGGTGTAAACGATATTCATTCTTGAATCATCCTTTGGCGAGCGTGGTTTCAACGAGTTCTTCTATCTTTTCCAGGCACTGGCCGCAGCCGCCGCCTGCCTTGAGATAATTGGTGACATCGTCAGTGGTTTTCAGGTCATTGGTTTTGACCGCCTCAATGATTTCAAGGTCGGTCACATCAAAGCACTCGCAGACCATTTCCCCGGGTTTTTCCATGATCTGGATACCCTTATAGTCGGCAATTGCCTTTTTCAACGCCTGCTGACCCATGACGGAACAATGCATTTTTTCTTTTGGCAGGCCGCCGAGGAATTCTGAAATATCATCATTGGTCAGGCCGTCTGCTTCATCCAGGGTCATGCCCTTGATCATTTCAGTCAGCGCAGATGAAGAGGCCACAGCAGATGCACAGCCGAATGTCATGAATGAGGCATCAATGATCACCTGGTTGTCATCCACTTTCAAGAATAATTTCAGGGCATCCCCGCAGTTCAGTGATCCATGCTCACCAACCGCATTGGCGCCCTCAAGTTCACCCGTATTCCTCGGGTTCATAAAATGATCTTTGACTTTATCTGTATATTCCCACATATGCGGTCTCCTTTGTTCAGCACCGGGATTTAATTCTATGTCTAAAATACGACACCGTGGTAGAATGTCAATTCATGGCCAGATCTTTTTTCACTATGGTTTTCAGGACAGATCCACAGGCAGCGGCTGCGACAGAAAAATATGCGTCATGGTGACCGCCACATCGCGGGTTATCACCTCTACCCCGTTTTTCACCGCTTTTCTCAGCGCTTTGCCATAGGCCGGATCAATATGATCGGCCGGCTTGAACACCCGGGCATCGGTTCTCTGGATCAGATAAACACTGACGGCCCTGTGACCCAGTCCTGCCAGGCGCTCCAGTTCGGCCAGATGCTTTTGCCCCCGCTCGGTTCTGGCATCCGGAAACATGGCCACGCCATCTTCTACAAGGGTGCAGTTTTTAATCTCCACATAACATTTTTCACCACCCGTCTTTTCCAGCATCAGATCGAGCCGGGTTCCCTCTTCGGTTTTTACTTCCGGCCGGATCCTGTCATAACCTGCCAGCTCAGGGATCAGCCCCTTTTCCACCCCCAGCTTCACCAGGCGGTTGGGTACGAGTGTATTGATTCCGATAAAAGTGGGACCGACCTTTGTCAACTCCCAGGTATGGGCATATTTTCGTTTCAGGTTGCTGCTTTCAGACAGCCATACGTCTGCCCCTTCAACAGCACACCCTTTCATGGAACCTGAATTCGGGCAGTGGGCCGTCACAGTACCGCCTGAATCGAGCATCACATCCGCCAGAAACCGTTTATACCGGCGGATCAGGCGTCCCTTTATCAATGGCGGCAGCAGGTAGCCGCTCTCCAGACATCTATTGTCCGCATCCTGTGTCAAATCGCCACCGTTTCCCTGAGCTGTTCCAGGTTCAATTCATCCCGTATGCCGTAACGGGTCAGGCAGAAGTCATATTTTACCGGATCATCCGGCACCAGGCGTCTGAAACCTGCTGTGATTTCAAGCGCGGTTTTCAAATCGGCCGCCTTTCGCCGGGTAAAGCCGAGCAGATGACCGGCCCGGTGCATGTGGCGGTCTACCGGAATCACCAGTAAAGAGGGGGAAACCTGGTCCCAGCCGCCCGGGTCCACCGCATCCGACCGGACCATCCACCGAAGGTAGAGGTGACTGCGTTTGCAGGCGCTCGATTTGGACGGATCTGCCAGCAGATGGCCTGTTGTCTTATCCGGATCAAGCCGGCGGCACAAAAAGACCAGGCCGGATATCACCGTGTCACGGTCTGTCTGCAATCCCCGGCAGAAACAGTCTTCCAGGCTGGAAAACCGTTTCAGGACCTGCCTGACGCCACGGAATAGGGCCACGACATGGGATGCCCTGGCAAAACGATAGACAAAGCCTTTAAAATCGGCTGCCATTTCCCGGTCTGAGCGCTGAAGCACATAATCCCTGGGCGACGGCCCCATCTTTTCCAGGATAGATTTCACCGCTTTCATGATCTGCCTGACCTGCCCGTATGCCAGGCAGGCGGCAATAAGCCCTGCAATCTCGCGCTCACGGACATCCGGATAATCATAGAGATAGAGCAGCGGATCCGGGTCAACCATTTCCCTGCAAGTGTATTGAGAATATATTTTTTCCAGTTTTTCTTTCATCTCTCTCTTTTCTTTTTGCGCCGCAGACCCAGTGTCTCACCGTTGTTCCAACATGATATATAAGCAATTCCAGGGCCAGACTCAGCTGTTGTGCCCATAAACCGGAACATTTTACTGCCTGTCATTATTTTTAAACATTGTAAATTGGCCTGATGTGAAGTATGGGTGCCAATAGCCATGACTTCAGGAACGACAACAACCAGGACCATGATATGAGTAAGAAAAAAAACATTGCCATCCTCGGATTCGGATCCCATTGCACAGACGCGCTGGTATCCTTAGCCGGACTGGCAGGCAGACTGATTGCCCAAAACGGATGGACACTGATCACCTGCGGGATCGGCGGCGTTTTTGAGGCAGCCCGGAAAGAGGCCCTTGAACACCAGGGCATGGTCGTCTCTTTGATTGAGCAGGACAAAACAGACCAGGTCCGGCATTATTCAGCCTTGCTGCCGGTGAGCAGCACTTCCCTGAAACGGATGCTGGCCGCAGACATTTCCGATGCAGGCATTATCCTGGGCGGATGGACAGGCACCCTGGATATTGCCGCCCAGATGGCAGCCAGAGGCAAGCCGGTGATAGCGCTGAAAGACACCGGCGGTGCAGCCGGGGCCCATGGCGGCAGATACCTGATCCCGCCGGACGGCGGGTATATTGATTCTGCCCCGACCATTGAAGCGGCAATTGCCCGGATGGCACCGCTCATGGAATAAAACCCTGTCCTGTTAAGGTTACTCCCCGCACCAGGGTATAAATTTGCCTTGACAGGCCCATTTACGCAGGACTAAGATTAACCCCTTAATTTTAAACACCTTATAAAAAAGGAAACCCCATGCTTCAGGATAAAAAAATCGGTTT